>CAXAHZ010000058.1:0-8347 GCA_963968875.1 uncultured euryarchaeote | reverse complement strand
TTTTGATGTCAATCACTGCGAGTCACTTAAGAACCCCTTTTCGGTGGGACGAAGCAACGAGAACACGGTGGTAACCATGGGACGCAAAGAAGAAAACATCAAGAAAGCCACAGAGGTCATGCACATCCTTCCTCAAATTCGAAACCTGTGCATCGCTGCACACATTGACCACGGCAAGACAACACTTTCCGATAACCTCATTGCAGGTGCAGGTATGATGTCCAACGAATTGGCTGGTGCAGCCCGTGTTTTGGATTTTGACGAACAAGAATCCGCACGTGGAATTACCATCAACGCGGCTTCTGCTTCTATGGTTCACAACGTAGAAGGTACAGATTACCTCATCAACCTCATCGATACACCTGGTCACGTTGACTTTGGTGGGGACGTAACTCGTGCTATGCGTGCAGTTGACGGATGTTTCATCCTTGCTTGTGCAGTGGAAGGTCCTATGCCACAGACTGAAACGGTCGTTCGTCAAGCACTCAAAGAGAAGGTTAAGCCTGTCTTGTTCATCAACAAGGTTGATCGCCTCATCAATGAGTTGCAAGTGACTCCTGAGGATATGATGGAGCGGTTCCAAGGGACCATTCTCAAGGTCAACAAACTCATTAGGCAGTTTGCACCTGAAGAATTCAAAAAATCATGGCAAGTATCCGTCGCAGACGGTACAGTTGCATTTGGTTCCGCTTACCACAACTGGGGAATCACCGTTCCTTACATGGCTAAGTCTAAGATTTCCTTCAAGGAGATTTTTGAGTACTGCAACGATGAGAACCAGAAGGAACTGGCTGAAAAGGCTCCAGTTCACGAAGTTCTCCTAGACATGGCAGTTTCCAAACTACCCGGTCCAGTAGAAGCACAACCTTACCGCATTCCTAACATTTGGCAAGGCGATATCGATTCGGATATGGGTAAAGCAATGGTCAGCTGCGATCCAGAGGCCGAACTAGCAATGATGATCACAAAGATTTGGATGGACCCTCACGCAGGTGAAGTTGCAGTCGGCCGTATTTACTCTGGTTCCATCAACCAAGGGGAATCCGTCTATGCAATTGGCGCAGCAAAGCCAGAGCGCATCCAACAAGTGTCCATGATGGTCGGTGGAGACCGAATTACAGTCCCCAAGGTCGTTGCAGGAAACATTGCAGCCTTGACGGGAATTCGTTCTGCGGCTGCGGGTGTAACCTTGTCCCGTGACAAGGATTTTGTCCCCTTTGAAGCCATTCGCCACTACTCTGATCCTGTCGTCACCGTTGCTGTTGAACCCAAGAGTATGAAGGATTTACCTAAGTTCATCGATGCTCTGCGCTCACTCGCCAAGGCCGATGCATCACTGCAAGTTACAACGAATCAAGAAACAGGTGAAGCTCTCCTCGCTGGTATGGGAGAATTGCACTTGGAAATCACCGTTTACCGAATTGAGGAAGAACAAAACATCAAGGTCAAGGTCAGTCCTCCTATCGTTGTCTACAGAGAAGGCATTCAAGGAAGTAGCCGTGGACATTCATTTGAAGGGAAATCTCCTAACCGCCACAACCGGTTCTTCTTTGAGATTGAAGCTCTTCCCGATGAGGTAGTTGCCGCTCTTCGCTCTGGTGAATTAGGAGACGGCCCAGTTCGTTCAAGCGACGCAAAGGCAACCGGAAATAAATTCGGGGAACTTGGAATGGAGCGCGACACCATGCGTAAAATCTATGCGATCAAAGGAACCAATGTCCTTGTAAATGACACAAAAGGTATTCAGAACCTTCACGAAACTCGTGAACTTATTATTGAGGCATTCAACGAGGTATGTGTCAAGGGACCTATTGCTGACGAACCCGTTCAAGGAATGTACGTACGACTCGTTGATGCAAAGCTCCACGAAGATGCGATCCATCGTGGACCTGCTCAGACCATTCCAGCAGTAAGGAATGGAATCAAGGGTGCAATGATGCGTGCTCGGACGGTCATCCTAGAGCCAATGCAAAAGGCGTTCATCTCAGTTCCTAACGATTGGTTGGGTCAAGTTACCCGTGAAGTGACGACACGCCGTGGTATCATTGAAGACATGCCATCGGAAGGCAGCGTTACCACAGTTGTCGGAGTGATTCCAATCGCTGAAACATTTGGATTCTCCAACGATATCCGTGCTGCATCACAAGGACGAGCAGTTTGGAACACTGAGAACCTAGGATTTGAGATTCTTCCGCCACAATTGTTCGATAAGGTTGTTGGAGAAATCCGACAAAGAAAAGGCCTCAAGCCTGAGCCTAACCCCGAATCATACTACTCCGATTGAGGTTCGTTCCATGTCCACCCACATCCTTGGGTTGCATGTTAATCCCAATGGAGGCGTTCCTAAACACCCAGTGGACGCTTTAGTAATCACAAAAAAGGGATGCGTCGGTGACAAACAAAACGACCTTAAGCACCACGGTGGGCCACAAAAGGCAGTCTGTATCATGTTGGATTCAGTCCTACAATTACTCAAAGAATTGGGTCACCCAATAGGACCGGGCACAACCGGCGAGAATATATTGCTCAACGGTATTGAGTCGGACGGTATTGATACTGGTTCGATGTTGTCTTTCACCAACGGAGTTGTCCTAGAGATTACGGGACCTGCTCCTCCTTGCAAAACAATTCGTTCCTCGTTTTTAGGCAATGAATTCACGGCATTGAGTCATAAATTGATTTCAGGCCAAACACGATGGTATGCTTCTGTCATCACTCCAGGAAGTGTGGTTTTGGGAGAACAAGCTCAGGTTGTCAATGAATCCGAGCAAGTTGAAAGTCCGTAAGTTCTCGTAGAGCAACCATTGCGGGACCGTCTTCAAGGCGGTCAAGACATCTATGGGCCTCAGCATGGTAAGCCTCTGCTTTCGCCCGTGCATGAGCGATGGAACCCAGTTGCTCCAATGCTTCAAGACCTGCCTGCAGGTCTGCCGGATTGACATTTTCTCCTTTTCCTAGGACTTTCAGAAGAGTGGTCTTTGCCGCACTGTCTGGTTGTTGGAGTGCATGAATGACCATCAAGGTCCGTTTGCCTTGTGCGATGTCTGACCCTGCGGGTTTCCCCAGTGTAGCGGAGTCCGAAAGTACATCGATCAAGTCGTCCATCAATTGGAAACATAGGCCAAGGGCAAGTCCCCATTCAGCCATGAGTTCAATCACCTCAGGGTCGGCCCCAGAGACCCTTGCCCCGATTTCAGCACAAGCCAGGAACATGACGGCAGTCTTTCCTTCTATCATTTCCAGATAATCTTCTTCAGATACATTGAGCCGCTCTTCAAATTCAATATCAAGTTGCTGACCTTCACTCACTCTACGAACCATCCACGCGATTCGGTTTACGAGAGGTGCAACATCGGTAGGTTCCAGATTTTCAGCCTGCACCAGTCGTTCAAATGCGATGGCAAGCATGGCATCTCCAGCGTTGATTGCTGTTGGCATATCAAATTCAATGTGTACGGCATTTCGGCCTCTACGAATTTCATCATCGTCCATGATATCATCGTGAACCAAAGTAAAGTTGTGAACCGTTTCAATGGCTGCACCTATGTCCAATAGCCCGGAATGGGTGTCTCCAACTGCCTTCGCCACAAGCCAAGGCAATGTTGCCCGCATTCTCTTTCCTCCACCTTCGATTAGATGCATCATTGCATCGGCTAGACGTGGATGTTTTGAGGCTCTTAAGCTTGATTCGATGCGTTGTTCAACGAATGGCTTTACTTCTTCTATTGATGTGATTAAACCTGCCCCTGTTGCACCAGGTAGCATGTGAGTTATGTCTCCCATGTCATGAATGAGGTCATCACCAAGCGATTTCAGTCGCTCCTTATCACCGACCGCTGACCACCATTCGGGAGTCATCAACAGAGCAGCAATACATCGGAACCATGGAGCAATGGCCTCATCACTTTCTCTCTCTTCAAGTAGCATCAATTCGAGTTGTTCTTCGTTCACCCACATAATTTCCGATACTTCATTCGGGTTAGGATTAACCTCAACATCTGCTTGGATGACCATGATGTGGTCAATTTCCCGTTCAATCCATTCATGATTCATTCTCGAGGAATAGCGCATTTTTGTCATGAACACAAAATCCTCCATAGAGATGGATTCCGGGGTAATGCCGAGTTCTTGCTCCAGTTTTCTAATCGCTGCATGCTTAACACCCAATGCTTCTTCCTCGTTGAGTTCTTCAGGACTATGAAGGGGATGTGAGCAGCATGAATTCGCCCAAATGCCGGGGAATGTCACCTTATCTTGGGATCGACGTTGAAGAAGCAACTCATTGTTGGAATTGAAAAGTAATACGCTAAATGCACGGTGCAAGTGACCTGCTCCGTAATGAGCATCAAGTTTGGAAACAGGTCCAATCACTTGGTCCTTTTCAGAAACCTGTATCACGGCTTCAGCCATCAAAATTTTCTGATTTTCTTCTTGGGAGTCCAAATTTTTTAGTTGAGCATCATCAAGTGTCACTCGGGGGACATCCTCTATACCGTAGCCTGACATGATGCCCCTCAAACATGGTGAGCGCGGTCGCTACATGAACAGTTCTCTGCATTCAATTGGTCTTTCAACCAGTATGAACGAGGATTGTTCCAAGAACGGGTTCTCCCTTACACGCAGCAAGAACTCTTTCAGGTTCTCCACCGTTGACCATGATAACATCAATTCCATGAGATGCTACATGAAATCCCCTAGCAACTTTCAATCCGATACCACCCGTGACATCTATGGATGTTTCATGTTCTCCTATGAATACATCTTGAGGAGATAGTTTCTCAATGAGATCATCTGGACCTGCCTGAGATGGTGGGACTGAAAGTACACCATCTACGCCACCGATGGCGAAAACCAAACGAGTTACATTTGGTACCTCTATTGCAAGTCGCGTTACAAGGTCGTCTCCAGAAAGAATTCCAAATTCCTTATCGCCGTCACATTGTACGACATCACCAAAGGTTACCATCGTGATACCTTTTGGGGCTTCGGAGAAATAATCCAAGGACCCTTGGAAATTTACGCCAGTTTCTCTAGCCCATTGATGGGGCGGTAGTGAGACTGCAGAAATATCACGTTTTGTTAATGCATCCATGATATGTTGATTCAATTCCATCATGTCATTCCTTACTTCCTCGATTGCTTGGTCTTGGTTAAGTGGCCCTAATTGCTTGGACATTGAGCCTTTTAACCGACCATCGGCAAGTTTGTATTTCTTAGCCTTTAGATGCCCAAAAGAGCCTGCACCATGAACTAAAACAATGTCTATTCCTACCCGATTGCATTCCATAATTTGGTCTGCTAGTGAATTAATTACATCAAATCGTGGTTGTTTAAGTTGGTCCTTTAGCGTGATTAGGCCACCTCCCCACTTGATGACCACTCGCTCTCGCATGAACGGGCTAGGATTCTTTCCTCCATGAGCGTACCGCAAGTAATGAAGCCATTCCAAGCATTCATGAGGCAAGGCAGATGAGCAGAAAGCATGGCGGACAAACCTAACGTTGATGATTTCATGCGACACCTCCAAGTCTGCATTGAGGAAGCACGAACAATTCCCGACGGCCGAGAACGAGAAAACAGGTTGTGGCAATTAGAAGCAGCGTTGCAGGAAGCCATTATTTACCAAAACCGAGTTGCAGAATTGCAACGCCATGGAATCGATCCAAAGGTCTTGGTTGAAAAAGAGACCATTGAACAAAAGACACCAGCTCCCTACAAAGTTGAAGCACTCATGACCGGCCAATCTCATTGCAAAGCATGCAATACAATATTGGAAAATGATTTAGATTTCTGCCCCGCCTGTGGGCAAGAGAAAGCGTGAATCACTCTTCTTCTTGTTCTTCTTGTTCCCACTGGGCTACAATATCGAGGATGAGTGGATCATCTGCTTCAACTTGGTAAAGATATTCACCTGGAACCTCGTCGGTTAGGAAGACCGTTTTACCAGCTCGGTAAATTGTATGTCCATCGGCGATTGCACGGACCGTGTCAACTTCAAGAATGACAGGCCGGTGAATGTGGACGTGGCCAGCTTCCATAGCGTTTGGAATTGTACGTGACAAATGGACGTTTTTCCGGTCACCTGCAGTGAGTCCAAATTCCTTCAATGTTTCAACATCGTCTGGAGAACAGGGGAAATACAACCCCTCGGGAATATCATCGGTAGGGAGGTCAAGATCGATTTCAATTGAATGTGCATAGGTTGCACGAATCATCCCGTTCTCTAATTGATAACGGCCCTTTTCGTCAGCATTGGAGATGGCTTCAAAATGCCATGCACGCAACCAATGGTAGTGGCGGCGCTGAGTTGCAATTGCCTCGGAAAGTTCCCGGGCGTTAACCCATCCGTTAATGTCCATTTCAACATTGAATTTTTCAGGTGCATGCCGAAGAACCAGAGCGAGGATGCGACCGAGGGAATTGGCTTCTTTGTCACTCATGATGAATTTACCTTCTTCATTGCAAACATGGCAGTTTGAACCGGTGAAAAAGCCATTATTTATTTTACAGGATCTCTCTCGACATTGACGCAGCATAATCGGTCCCTATCGCCTCCCATTGATGAACCCTGCGGGCCATGCGGCCCGTGAATCTTGAGAACATCCGATTTTCGTGTTCTTTCGGCGTGTGTATGAAATGCCGTCACCTTTTGCCATGCTCATGGTTGACGTAGCGGTGGTCGGTGCAGGCCAAACAAAGTATGGTAATCACCCACTTGGACTCAAAGGAATGTGGGCCGAGGCGGCCTTGGCTGCCTTTGATAGCGTTGATGGAGATTTTTCGCCTTCTCAAATCGATGAGGCGTTCATCGGTAGCATTGCATTTGGAGGATCACAACTTGGTAATACCGCAGCCCTTCTCACCGAGCATTCCGCTATGGATGGAGTACCTGTTCGGCGGGTAGAAAATGCCTGCGCATCATCTGGATTTGCATTTAGAGATGCTTGGATGGCCATCAAAAGCGGTCAAGCAGATGTTGTGGTTGCAGGTGGTATCGAAAAAATGAACGACCTCACACCCGAACGCAAAAGATTCTGGCTGGGAGTATCCGGTGATACCGAATGGGAACGCCTTGCGGGTCTAACATTCCCTGGTACGTACGCTCTTATGGCACGGCGACATTTTCATGAGTACGGATCAACCCACGACGATCTTGTGAATATTAGCGTTAAAAATCACGGGCATGGTGCACACAATCCACTTGCGCACATACAAAAAAAGGTCTCCTTTGAGAAAGCGGCAAGTGGGTTCATGGTGGCCGACCCTCTCACTCTGTACGATTGCTGTCCGACGTCTGACGGAGCATCATGCGTCATCCTGGCTGCTGATCATGTCGTTAAACAATTCACAGACACACCCGTTTGGGTTCGCGGTTCTGGAGCCGCTTCAGACCGGCTAGCCCTTCATGACCGACCTTCGATCACACAACTGAAAGCCACAGCTCAGGCATCAAAGCGGGCATACCAGCAAAGTGGGTTGGATCAAAACAATATCGACCTTGCTGAAGTCCATGACTGCTTTACAATTGCTGAATTGATAGCAACCGAAGACCTCGGCTTCGCTCAAAGAGGTGAAGGTGGTACTTTTGCTCGGGAAGGTAGAGGGATACTCAACCAAGGTGATGTTACCGTTAATTCCAGTGGTGGCCTCAAATCAAAGGGGCATCCACTGGGGGCAACGGGCACGGGCCAAGTTGTTGAAGTATTCAAGCAATTAAGAAATCAAGTTTCGAAAGGTCGCCAAGTGCGTGATGCGGAGACTGCTCTAACACACAATGTAGGCGGCTCTGGAGCGACTTGTGCCGTACATGTCTTTGGGAGGGAACGAGAATGAAGAGCGGCTCTGGAGTGTGGAAAGGTTACCTCCTAGCGTGGGATGAAGATTTTACACTTATTCAATCTCCATTCATGTGCGAAGGAATGCGCGTTTTTGGTGCTGATAGCGACCATACAACACTGGCCATAGCTGCAGAACAACATCGGACGAGTCTTGAACCAACGGTGGAATTAATATCGCTACCCGAGGGGGTGAACAAAGAAATTTTCAACATGGCCACGGGTGTGGAAGTTACGAACGATGAATCGTACGATCGTTGTCAATGGGACCTGATGATTGGAGATGATGCAACCGTTGCTATATTGAGGCGGGACGCCGATGTTGAACTTCCAATTCTTGAGGCTCAAGTTGAGGTTGATTCTGAATTCCATTCTGCTCTAACGAATGCATGGGACGATGAAATGAAAGAACTTCATGTTAGTCAAGGAGCTTATGTTTCATCCGCGCAATACACAGAAGGTGCCGTAGCCCGAATGGCACTTGCAGGTCAACAATTTGGAGATCTCGTTGT
>CAXAHZ010000057.1:0-8411 GCA_963968875.1 uncultured euryarchaeote | reverse complement strand
ACTGCATCAGCACGAGATGAGGCCGTTGGCGAATGGAAATTTTACTTCACCACAGAAAACACTCCGATTGAATCGGATGTTAATGATCTGCATGGTTTGCCTCTTGGTGTTGTGGACAATCCTGCTGAGGTTCGTGATATGGCCCTTGATGGCCCTTCATCAGAAAATGCTCAAGCATTGTGGTTTGGTACGCCTTCCGGAGTGCACAAACTCGATCTCTTGACGGATGCGATTGATCATGGAGGACTTTTGGTTCATCCCGGCGTTGACGGAACACTGGCTCAAGAAACCAACGATGTATATTCTATATTGCCCACTGGAGATGAAATTCTCGTTGGCTCTCATTGGGGTCTCTGGGCGATTGCTGGTGATTATATGGCAGTATACGGTCAACAAGATCAAACAAGGTTACCCGGTCAAATCACTGCAATTGCAACTTTTGATATGGACGGCAATACCACCGTATTCGGCGGGGCTTCTCCAGGAAAGTACTCAAATCTACAACTGATTGATCCGGGAGCAAACGATTCCGATGCAGACGGCATGCCTGATGGATGGGAAGTCGTCAATGGTTTGGACCCTACAGATCCATGGGATGCCTTGTACGATACCGATGGAGACGGAATTGATTTGGACCAAACTGGAGATTTTTCTTTGGACAGGTTGTGGACCAATCTTGATGAGTTCAGGTATGTGAAAACCACTCCAGACGGTTTTGATTCAACAACCCCGACTGCCGATGATACCGACGGTGATGGGATTAAAGATGGGGCAGAATATTTCGGATTCTACTATGAAGACAGCACTCTGTGGTGTCACTATACCGTTCAATTGGTTTACATTTGTGACGATGCTGCTGGACAGGCTGCTAACGCCACATATCTTAGCGTAGCAAATGTGGATTCAGGAACGGACCCAACCAACCCGGACTCAGATGGAGACGGTATGCCTGACGGTTGGGAAATCCAGCATCGTCGTTGGGTTGGAATGACATTTTCTGGCGGAAATAATTGGAGTCTTGACCCCCTTCGTGCTGACGATGCAAGTTGGGATGCTGACGGAGATGGATTGGCGAATCTGTGTGAATATCAATGGTCCACTGTGCGTAATTTAGGACTTCAAGGTGAACTTTACGAACTCTACGGTGAATCCCCAGAAAGTGTTGAAACATGGTCGGAACCTGACCCTAACAACATCGATTCTGATGGTGATACCCTTCCCGATGGATGGGAGTCAAAGGGACTGTGTTCATGGGATCCAAGCCGTCTTGGAGTCAATCCTCTCAACGGATCTGACGCTTTGGAAAATCCAGACGGCGATGGATACGATATCAATCATGATGGTGTCCTCGACCTCAACGAATCTTTTGTCAACTATCTTGAATACCATTTGAGAACCGACCTCTTTTCGGGCAACGAGACTCTTTCTGGAGTCACGCTTCCATACGGCCTCTCCACCAATCTCTTCGATCACATCAGTGACTATGGCGCTCCAGAGGCGACCTTTGCCGATCGTGCATCGGGTGCAGTGACCTCCGGTCAATCCACCTACAGCATTGGTGCATCTGACCCGCTTAGTTCCGATTCCGATGAGGATGGAATGCCGGACGGGTGGGAGATCTGGTTCGCCCGTTGGGATCTACTTGACGATGCTTGGACCCTGAATCCGCTGGATTCAACAGACCGGTGGGATGACACGGATGAGGATGGAATGACCAACTGGGAAGAATACAATGCCATTGCTCCCGAATTCACCGAAATTGACGCAGAGCGTTCATCTCCTCAGTGGTTCGTGACCACCATCGGTCAAGCGTATGCTCTCCAACAATGGCCAGGAATTACGACCGAGAAGTCGTTTGGCAGTTTCATGACCCAAGACCAAATCAATCTCACAGGACTAACTTTAGATCCTAACAATGTTGACACCGATGGTGATGGTATGCTCGATGGAGTTGAACTTCTTTTCACTACGTGGAATCAAAGCGCAGAAACATGGACATTGAATCCACTCGTCGCAGGAGACGGCCTCTTTGATGGTGATGAAGACGGTTTGATCGACCGACAAGAATTCAATCTTGCAGTTGCTCAACCCGATAACGGTCTTGACCACCCAAGCGATGCACCGTTAATGCATATTGATGGGGACTTCCAACAACCCACTGAAAAGGCACAACGTGTCTTCAACATCCTCATTACAAAGGATACCAGGGGGAAGAGGTTGCTCACAGACTTCAACGCATGGCAGCAGGGAGAACCACCCACTGCATTTATCGGAATCATTCTTGGAATGACCGACCCAACCATTTCCGATACGGATGGAGACGGCATGGATGACGGATTTGAGTACTGGTTTACAAATTGGGATTTGGAGGAAAACCGATGGAGCATGAACCCGCTTATTGATGGAGATGTTAATCTAGACACCGATGGAGACAGTTTTGACTGCAACGGAGACGGAACCATCGATGTAAATGAAACCTTCAGTAATCTTCGTGAATGGGAATCCAGAACATACGGAAAATACCTCAATCGCGGAACCGTTCCTGCTAACTTAGGGATCGTGGATTTCGGTGAAGATGCCATGAACGCTTACATTGAAGAAGAAGGATTCAATTTGGTGCAAGCTCAACAGGCATTGTTCCAAGATTTTGTCAAGAAAGGCACAGATTCTCAAGACCGTATGGATGAAATCAACACGTACGATGAACAAAATTTCAACCGCAGTCTTCGGGGGGTCACTGATCCAACTCATCCGGATTCGGACAGTGACGGAATACCCGATGGGTGGGAATATTGTTATGCGATATTCGGAATGGATGACCCTACAACAATCAATCACTGGGCGGCCAATCCGCTGAATCCATTTGATGTAAATTACGACGGTGACCACGATGGATGGTATGACCGTACAGAATTTGACTTCCCCGCAACCCAAGGGGTTTGGAATGATCGTTTGTTAATTCCTTCAGGGCAGGTCATTCAACGCGGTCTTGGTACATTGCCGTTCACAAATTACATGGAATACGACAACGAAACTCGTCCGGACAGTAACGACAGCGATAGTGACAGCAGTTCCTACATCACTACGGTCCAAAACGGGGCCGTTATCTCTCACGTTAAGGATTACAATTATTCAGACGGCCGTGAAGTTTTCAAATACGGTTCAAATCCAAGTGACAATGATTCTGACGGTGACATGATACCCGATTGGTACGAGTACAAGCGAGCTTGGAACGAATCCAATGACAATTTCAGTTCCTATCTCGACATACGAGTTGTTTGGATTGATGTTGCTACTGGAGGACCTTGTGACACGAGTACAAACTCGTGCTTGCCTCTTTCACAGGACGGCTCTGGAGGGACTCTTGGTCGCCCTGACCTTGAGTTTACATGGTTTACGATGGACCCCGCCGATGCAGACGATGCGAATCAAGACCCTGACCAAGATGGAAACTGGGATTGTTCTGGTGCAGGTTGCAATTACGAACCGTATACGAATTTCCAGGAGTTTTATGCGATCACGCTTTCTGAATATTCCTCTCCAAATGCGGTACGACTCAGTGGTCTAACTCACGAAGGGTCTCCGGTAACCGAAGGATGGCAGTTCCGTGCTGCGATTCTTGGTCTTGGACAACCCAATGAACTGGTTCTCAATTATCTCAAACTTGACCAATTCTCCGGCATTGATCGTCAGTACGGCTACATCGTCAATGACTATGACACGAACTTTTTGACGGTTGATCCAAGTGACGATGTCATTCTCATGGCTGGGAATCTAACCGATGCCTGGGATATTTACTATCAAGGCTCCCCCAACACTCCGCCAGTTCGCAATGTAGGCGAACATGAATTTGGTTGGTATCTCCTTGATTTTGACGACGACCATCTGGCAGAAGGAAGCGATCCGACCAACTGGGATACAGATGGAGACTGGATGAACGACTGGTTTGAGGTCCGTGATGACGAAGAAGACGGAGTTCGTGGGGATTCCTCTCCGATTCGCTACGATTCGAGAACTACAGAATGAGTATTTGACAGCATTTTGCTGTGACTCCAAACCGCATGGTTCAAATTCTAGGTCGTGTGACTTAAGCGCATGCAGGGTAGCGATACGCATACATTTTTCTCTCGCGGCGCTTTTTTCTTGCTCGTTATTCTAATGGTGACAACCCCATTGAGTCCGCTAACATCACTGATTTCGGATGATACTTCTGCTGCTGCTGGAACCCGCCATGTTTACGATTTCCACGACGGCTCAACCGAGTATGTTGCTCTTTATCAGGGTGCTAATCCCGACCTCGGCGCAAAGGTGAGTCTTCCACGTGGCGCCATTGTTACCGATGTTAGCATGACGCTTTCAGGGGCATCTGCTACAGGCTGGTCACAAATCACGACCGACACGCGTGACCAGTGGATCGGCGGACAAGAAACGAACACTGACGACCGAAGTGGTGACCTTACACTCTCGATGGACAGTCTTACCGAATCATTCTATCCTCATGGTTTTGATGAAGTGACCGATACCAATTCGGATGCGTGGTTGGACAACGGCTCCTACGCTCTACGACAACCTCACACCTCCAATGCAACTGAAGGTCTCTTTTCCCAACAGATTACTAAATCCTCATCAAGTTTCATGGCCCAAAGTCAAGGGGCTATCCTCAAACACCACGATTGGTTGTTCCTTTCAACGTGGTCTTCTTCCAGTTTCCACAACGTAGTTCATCGTCTTTATCCCAACAATGCCAGCCGTGAATCTATTATCACACTCGACCAGGCTCAATGCAATCTCCCTCAAAAGCACTCTTCGTCGTATTACGGATACTATGGATTCAGAGACTGGACGGTCACCGATGATGAACGCTTGTTCGGAATTTTGTCTGGGTACCGCTATACCTACGGGTCAAATGCCCCTGTGAATTACCATCGCGTGCTTGAAATGGACATTTCACGTGACAGTGTTTGGACATGTATTGATTCATACGACATTTCTGCGGGGGCGGGCGATTACACAGGAATCGCATTTGACCGAGATACCGACAAGGTTTGGGTCGTTCACAACCAAGGTGGTAAAATCGTTTCATATGACTTTGCAGGAGACGGTACGTCCACTTGGGACAGAAACGAAGAATACTACACCTTTACCTCCTCGTCATCCAGCTCTCGGGAATGCGGTCAAACAAATCAAATGGTGCGTGGCCTGGAAGTCAACTCAACCACATTTTTCATGCGTTGCCAGAAAGATTCCTATTACAACGACAGGGACCAGCTCGAAGCATGGGATATTTCAGGTTCAGCTCAAGCACTCATTCCGCAATCCAATACAAAGCAAATCTCTCGGACTGGTTACGGCCTCCAATTTGACGGGGACCGATTCATCAGTGTTGATTCAGGATACTCCACGTGGTCCGGTGCAACCTTGTATTACCGAGAGTTTGGTACAAGCTGGATGTATGAGACTACACCTGCTCCTGGAACCACAACCTGGTATGGACCGGTAACTGCTTATGCTGACGATGTGCTTTCTGCTAACGTCCAAACATACTGGTCTGCAGCGTCCATCGGAGACCGTGTTGATTACTGGGTTTCAGCCGATAATGGGACTCATTGGGAACAAGTGGTCTCGAATTCTACAATTCACTTTGACTACCCAGGTAAAGAATTGGTCTGGAAGGCTCAACTAATTGGTTCAACTGCAGTCTCATGGTGGGTTGACATTGATGCATCCACACAATATGCAACCTCCGGCGATTGGACTTCACCTTACTACAACACCGGTACAAAAGTCGGTAAAGTTCGTCCTACTTGGGTCGCTGATGTACCTGCTGGTACTTCACTCCAAGTTGTCGTTTCTAACGACAATGGAAGTACATGGCTCGATGCCGAAAACAACATTGAAACGAGTTTTTCAACGGATGCTGCTGGAAACACATTGCGTTATGCGATTTTCATGACGACCAACAACACTGCATACACGCCGAGTGTTGATAGTTTCACGCTTTGGTATGAAGAAGGGTATCCCGACCGACCTATGCTGGATGTAGGAGGAGATGGCTCCTATGACTGGGAGGCCATGATTTTCCTTAACGAATCCGCCGTAGTCGCCACAGATGATTCACAAGTTGGTGTTATTGTCAAGAAAGCACCCACATTAATTGACGCATTTAATGATTATATTCCTGAAAACGGAGAAGGAATGTTGGAGATTCCCATTGGAATAAAGGCTGCCTCATCCGGTAGAATCAAAGTCTCTAACATCGATATTACCTACGGAATGCAAACCCGAGCAATCGATGCATCGTTTGAGGGTGGACTTGCATCTCCCGATGGCACATACCGTAACTTCATTACGCGGGTGGCTCCGGGTGATGATGTTGACCGCGTGACTGAAGCGACCATTGCACTCAACCACAGTTATGGGGAAAACCCTTCCTTTACCTGGCTGCGTGGTGATTCATGCAGCACGAATAACGACGGTGGAGGAATTGTTGTGTTTGACACTGCAAACTGTACTTCAACCGTTGACGCATTGGGTGTCGTATCCATCTGGATGCCAACGAAAGTCAACTGGAGTTGGAACGATGAAGCAGATTTGGAAGCGATCATTACCGTGAAAGATGATCTCGGAGTTGCCGTTGACCAATGGGAGACATCAGAAATGGATTTGGTCATTGAGAACGACATACAACTCGATGGGTTGCGTGTCTGGGAAGAGACTGGGCGGCAGTTGTTCCCAATGGATTGGGTCCGTGGAGGATTCAACCTCAGTTTCGCAGGGGGTCTTCATTTCCAAGATTCCCAACTTATGCCACCTGCAGGCAGTTTTAGCTTACGAGTCATGGGGCAAAATGTAACCTATGACGGAGACCCTATTGGGGCTTCTTTCTTACTCCATGAAGAAGTAAATCCCGCATTTGGTGAATACAATTTGACCTTTGTCTCGCCGATTGAATCTGCACCAGGTGGTATGATCTTTTACGTTCAAGCCGTGGATTTAGAAAACGGTTCAACCTACTCAAATCCGGGATACAACTCAATTCGTTTGATTCTCGACGGAAACTCTCCTCTCGTTCTAAGTTCGACGCCGACCGATGGTGAGGAACGCCATGCTGGTTCAGCAGGTGTCGGGCAAGCAGTATCCGTTGTTGTTCAAGATTCAGTTGACCCACCGCAACAAATTACACTAAATTACTGGGTCGGTTGCCTCGCAAGCGATGCCATTGGTTGTAACGATTACAACTTTGATGGACTTCCTAATGAAGACGAGTATGTGATGAAAACTCTCTCCTCACCCGAAACAAGAGTAGGCGGCCTCAATATCTTTGAGGGCCTGATCGACGATTCAATGTTGTTGCATGAACAACGAGTTTCTTACTTCATCACCGGTAAAGATTCGCAAGATAACCAGATTGCGATGGGTGGTGGCCCGGTCTGTCCAGTGACCAATGTCGTATGCGGCGACCGCCCTGGCGAGGTTTTGCCAGACTGGTCCAATGACCTTTCAACGTACTTTATTCGTCAAGAATTTGAACCGATGGTCGATCTTGGAAACTCCTCGATTATCGGTCACGACGATTACGAACCACTTCACCCAGGTATTCCCTACACGGCTCGCATCCTCATCAGCGACCAAAACGGATGGGACGATATTCAGTTCATCCAAGTCGCACTTGGTGGCGACCTTGACGACGATGAAGCCTCAATGTTCATCACCCTTGCACCCGATGAAAACGGCGACCCAGTGGCCGTAATGGAAACAGGTTCCGATTTCATAGCCGTGTCAAATTTGTACTCTACAGTAGAACTTGATGAAACAAATCAAAGCATCATTATCATACAAGCTCGTTTCCAATTGACGTGGCAGTTCCCCGAATCGTTTGATACAAATGGGCTCTCACACTTCGTACCAAAGGTACTCGTTACAGATTTGCCTTGTAACGAGGGAGAAGTTGAACCTTGTTTTGAGACCCGTTTCGGTATGGGCGATGACTGGTGGAGTCTAGATAACGACTTCAGATTTGACACAGAACAAGGACACATTCGGGCGGTAGAACTACGTAACAGTGAAAACCACTACAATTCCGAAAATACCGAGACCATTATCGGCGCTGGTCAAGCCCTGCGTGTGAACGGTCGCGTTCTGTTTTCAGAGGACGAAACCCCTGCGCCTGCGGGAGCCTTTGATGTTGTCTTCGGTGATTTTGAAAACAACTGGCGAACTTCCACTAGAAGCGATGGTGAATTCAGTCTGGACCTCTTGGTCCCCTCGGTTCGTTCTGGACACCTTGACTTGCGATTGACGATGGACGACCTGCCTGGTCTGGCCTTTGATGAGACGCCGTCCCAGCCTCGTGTCCGTCTTGCGGTTGACAGCGCACGACCTACAATTGAAAGCATTGGACTGAACGGAAT
>CAXAHZ010000056.1:0-8624 GCA_963968875.1 uncultured euryarchaeote | reverse complement strand
GACTGGGCTTCTTCCATGACCCTTAACCAGTTAGCAGGGTCGCCTTTCTTTGGAGAAATATCGCTTCTAATATCATCAACCAACATCTCCGCCCCACCACCCGGGAGACCGTGCATACCAGCGGCTTTGAAACGGGTTAGAACTTCAAGTGTTGGCAGACCAGACACTTCCGCTATTCCTTCAATTTCAATTGGGCTAAAACAATCCAAATCAATATTTGGATGGGTTTTCCGTAAATGACTAAGGAGATCAGTATACCACTGAAACGGTAAGGCTGGATTTACGCCACCCTGCATCAAAATCCGAACACCGTTGATGGATTCAAGCTCATGAATCCTTTCAGATATCTCTTCAAATGTTTGAGTGTAGGTCTCATCGTGACCTGGTGGGCGATAAAATGAACAAAATTGGCAATTGATGGTGCAGACATTCGTATAGTTGATATTACGATCAATCAGATACGTCACGTTCCCCTCTGGATGCATGGCTAGCCTGCGTTTATTGGCAGCCTTCATCAAAGCGTGGAGGGGTGCATCATCGTAAATTAAGGTCGCTTCTTCACGACTTAATCTAAATTCATCAGCGCGCTCTCTCGTCCAATGCTGCTGACGCGAGAGAACCGTTTCCCAATCCATGGTACTACCTCAGAGTGAATCGTTACCGACAATTGATTCTATATCTTGTATTGTTTTAGGACAAGCTTGTGTCAATACAACTGGGCCTTCTGCAGTAACAAGAACATCGTCTTCGATTCGAATTCCAATGTTAGCGTATTGCTTCGGACAATCAACATCAGGACGCCATGCCCCGAAATACAAACCTGGTTCAACGGTAAGACACATACCTTCTTCCAACATCCTGGGGGAACCACCGGGTTTGTAAATCCCCACATCATGCACGTCAAGTCCAATCCAGTGGCTCGTATTATGCATGTACCAACGGCGAAGTTCACCCTTATCTGGATCAAGTGCTTCATCAACGGTTTGAGAAATAACACCAAGTTCAATCAACCCCTCAGCGAGTACCCTCCGAGCTTCATCGTGTGGTGCAGTATATGGGTTTCCGACTTTACATGCCGCAATTGCGGCTTCTTGAGATTTGAGAACAAGGGAATAAATCTCTTTTTGGGATTCTGTAAACGTTCCAGAAATTGGCCATGAGCGAGTTATGTCGCTGGCATAGCCTCGGTATTCTGCCCCAGCATCAATGAGGATGACTTCACCGTCTTCGCATGACTCATTATTGACGGTGTAGTGAAGGATGGTTGCATTTTCTCCACAACCTACAATTGATGGGTAGGCCCAACCCGAGGCACCTGCGTAGGAGAAAAACCCTTCAATTATGGCTTGAAGTTGACATTCATTCACTCCGTTTCTGCTGTGACGCATTGCCAATTCATGAGCGAGACTTGACACTTCGCTGGCATATTTCATTTGTTCAATCTCAGAGGATGATTTTCTAAGCCTTAACTCTGCCATAAATGGTGATGGGTCTTGGATGACGGTTGGACCGGTTCCAAAATGCTGGCGAGGGCGATCCCTTCTGCGAACTGCTTCATCTATTAGAGCGTCTAAATGCAAGTTTATACCACCCCGATGGAACACTCTATTTGAATCTCTAAACCATTCAGCAAGACAATCCTCCAGTTCGGAGTTAGGATATGCTTCATCTATGGCATAATCTGAAAGTGCTCCATTGACTCCGGGGCGGCGTCCTTCCCATATCTCCTTGAGTGTATCTTTGGGTTGGACGAAAAGACAAGTTTTCCACGCACCGTTGTCGTTGCGAATAACCAAGGAACATTCCGCATCAAACCAGCCTGTAAGGTATATGATATCACTTGAAGTTCGATACCGATAATGTACGTCATTGGAATGAACGGCTTCATGAGGGGCTGCTATGATGAATAAATCTTCATTCTTGAATTGAGAGGTCAATCGTTGTTGCCGGGCCCTATACTCATCCTTGGGAGTCGGGGAAGGTTGGGGTGGCAACCGGCTTACCGCATCAGCGAACATGGTTTACCCACCTGCCGACGCTTCTTCAATCGTTGCATTCTCATCGATGTGTTCTGTCAATTCTTCAGGTGCTATGGAAGGGTTCGTTGTTGACCATTTAGGTAGAGATGAACTTGGTTTACGATTGAGCCAATTAACAAGGCATGCGATGGTGATTCCCAATAGGAGAAGTCCTGAAAATGCTAGAAGGATCTTGTTTTCTCCGGAAGAAACCGTGTCAGATTCATCTATAATGACGAGGGTGATAAGAGTCGAATTTGTTGCCCCATCGTCATCAAAGACGATTAATTCAACAGAAAAGGTTCCTGTGGATGAAAAATCTGTTGACTTTAGTTTATCAACGCCACGAATTGATGTTGATTCTTCGATAATCCATAGGTAATCAATGGCCTCGTTATCGGTACTCTGAATACCAACAATCGACCAATTCCCACCTTCAGTCATACGGATTTCTTGACCGTAAACAGTGGTGAGTCCATCTACAGTTACAATGGCTTTTGGAATTTCATTAATCACTGAAAAGCTTCTGCTCGTTGAATTTGTATAACCCGCTTTATCGCGTAGCGTCAATTCCAAAGCGTATATTCCTGACAAGGATAAATTGAATACGAGATGTCCAGAATCAACTATTTCCGAGTCTAAGGGAGCACGAACCGAACCATTTGGAAGCGTTAAGGACCATGTTTCTGATACCGACGAACCAGTGTATCCATCATTGCCTTCTGAGAATACCGAAATTAATTGACGCTCGTATGCGTTGGAATCCATATTGATTCTTACCTCGGGCGGTGTAGTGTCATGAATAAACATCATCGTGATGGAATCAGAGGTCCTCAAAAGACTGTCTTGTGCAAAAATAGAGAATTTCCAAATTCCTTCTTGTTCGTTAACCAATGATGAATTGAGCGATAAAACGATCACACCATTTTCTAACTGAGAATCCAAGGTAGTCATTACGGGATCCTCGATGCATATGCCAAATGGGGCTTGGCAAACATTTGCCTTTAGAACAAGATCGTTCGTCACGCCCATCGGATTCATCATCAAAAATTCGAGGTTTGTATTATCTAGGGCAGTCAATGTTTGTTCGCCGGATAACTGCGATACCTGTTCCAAAACTTCATCCGCTTCTACATCGGACCCAGACCCGTTGAAACCTTGGATGCTGATGAAATCAAAATCAGCATGTTTGAGAATTGGTATGTGATTGTCCTCTCCAATGTAGATGAAGAAGGAGTGGGAGTGTACATGAACTGGATTTTTAGATGATGGAACGTGAACTTCAATGACGCATGTACAATCATAACTTGAACCGTCAAACGAGAGATTCCATAGGAATCCGTCCGGAGATGGGATTACAGTTGTTAGATACCCTCCCTGCGCCATAGGGTTGTCTGGTTCAGTCACATCAAAGAGATACCAAGAAGCATTACGCAATGGGTGGTGCGACACTCCTGAGATTGAAACAGTCCCCGACATTGTTATGCCTTGTTCTTGATCGAATTCAAATGGAATACGGTTCGGTTCTACTTGGTCATGCTCGGCTGCACTCGTAGGAAGCAATGCAAGGCAAAGGAGGGCAACAATAAACGCACACGTTGGTGTTGTTGCGCTGCGGTCGCCTGTTCTATTCATGCATTCCCCTTACCAAGATGTTCAGTCAGCGAAGGGATCGCACAGTTCACCTTGTCCAGGATAGGAAACAGGGTTTCTTGGATTTGTATCCCATTTATACTCACAAAAGTTCACGTGACCATCTCCATCGGTATCGACCATACGATCAGACCCATCAAACGGATCGAACTGGAAGTGATATTCCCAACCCGTTGCCATGCCGTCATCATCATGGTCTTGATAGTACACTTCAGGGCCGTCATTCCAGTCATCACCGTCTGTATCGTTGGTGATTGGATTGGTTCCATTTTCAAGTTCCTCAAAATTGGTGTAGTTTTCGAGGTTATCGTAGAATCGTTGTCCGTCTGGAGAATCGGGATCAATGTTGCATTCAGAATTTGTTGTATCGTTGTATCCTGGGCAATATCTCTTGATGAGTCCAGATCGGTTTAGTCCATCCTTATCAGGATCTTCAAAACCGTCATCAACACCGTCTAAGTCACTGTCTGGCATCGATGGATCCATTACTCCACGGGCACCATAAGCGCCTATTGTAGCATTATCAACAAGCCCCATTTCAAGAGCTTGCTGAGAGTAGTAAACTTCCCATCCATCGGGTAACATATCTCCGTCAGAATCATCATCAACTGGATTGGTATTCCATCGGTCTGGAGCCTCTTGAGCGTTTGCAAGTGTGTCGTTGTCTATGTCAAAGGTATCGTCCTTCAACGAATCCAATGATGGATCAAGCGCCCAGCGACCGTTGCAGGCGTCGCATAGTGAATTACTCGGCATTTGGAATCCTGTAATGTTCATCTCGCTGACCTGGAATTTAGGTTCAAGAGCAAAGCCACCCAACCAATTTTGCCACACATATCCTCCGGGCTGCATGAGACAGTTGCTGTTTTGGGATGAGTCATCACATCCGGGGCGAATCCATGTTGAGGTAGCGACCCAAAGACTGTGAGAATTTGTGTTGTCTTCAGCCGACTTTACCTGCATTTCCCAACCATCTAACATACCATCGGCATCAGTGTCATTGAGCAGAGGATTGGTAGGATTCTGGAACGGACGAGGTACAAAGAGTACTTCGTGGCCGTCCACTAGTCCGTCACCATCGGTATCGGAGTTGTTAGCGTGTGTGAGGAAGTTATCTTCTCCTGCTACAACTTCTTCCCCATCTTCAAGTCCGTCGTTATCGGTATCGAACATGCAAGGGCTTGTTGAATATGATTCTCCTTCCCACATGAAATTGTTACCTGCTTCTTGAAGGTCGCTTAATCCATCTGAGTCCGTATCTGGGTTTGAGGCATTTGAACCTCCAGAGTTGCATACTGAAGAAAATTCGTCGTAGTCACTGAGTCCATCTGCATCGGTGTCGTAAAGACCAGGATCGGATGTAACCCATGTTGGTTGTACTCCACGGTTAACAACAAGGATTTCCCATCCCATGACTTCAATCCCATCAATAAGTCCATCAGCATCCGTATCTGCGTTAAGCGGGTCGGTACTTCGTCCATCAATGATGCCGTCATTATCACGGTCGTTGGCTTGGTATTCCATGACATTCGTAAAGCGTTCTTCAGCTTCAACAATTGAGACCCATGAGAAAATTCTGGAATCAATGGATTGTCCAACTGCAACATTAATTGCGTAAACGTATCCATCTACTGGGGCAGCCAAGGGTATGATTTGTTGGTTTCCACCACCAAGGGTTACACGAGCACGAACAACGGTTTGATTAGCGAGAACACGTTCATTCAATTCAACATCAATTGAATGAACAACTGCGGTGTTTTCTAGCGTACTGAACATGACATTACCATCTTGGTCTACATCCCATCCATCTCGGTCGGGATCATCGTCTCGGTTGTTACCGTCTCGGGGGTTTAGACCGTTTGAGGCCTCCCATCCGTCAGGCATATCGTCAAGATCCGTGTCCATTCTCCACGGTGAAGTAAAGTTTGTAGGTCCAAAGATTTGAGCAACTTGATACTCTTCTACGTTGTTCATTCCATCTTCATCCCAGTCGTTGTAACCGTCAGAGGCATTGGCTGGGTCGAGTACAGATCCTGGACTTGGGGCTCCCATGGATGCATCAGAATAACAGAATTCGAAACCGTCGGGCATCCCATCTCCATCGGTATCCCAATCAGAGGGACCGTTCAACAATCCGTCCCCATCCATATCCAAGAGGAACCAGCTACGTTCTTTACCGAAAAACGGTCCAACGTGATTGATAGCGACCTCAAGACCAACGTTGCAATTTTCACCAAGGTCTGTAAACATCTGAATGGTTGCATTTTGAACCTCAACGATGTCATCAATGAGGTCCATATCCGAGTCACGAGCAGTAGGATTCGTACCGTATGATTCTTCTTCAAAATTTGCGAGACCGTCATCGTCACTGTCCAAAACCATATCACATGAGTGGCGCCCATTGGATGCTAAATCATCCCAGTTTTGCAAGCCATTTTCTCCTGTAAATCGGCTTTCTAATGCATCGACCATACTTTGAGTCAAAAGAACGCAATCCCAATTGCCGTCCAACGGATCAAACAGAGTAACATCACCTGCTTGAGATTGAACGGTCATCGTGTATTGGGATTCCCAACGGTCGTTCAAGCCATCGTTATCGGTGTCAGCACGTTGTGGGTCAGTCCCCAATTCTTGCTCCGCTTGATTGGTTAGACCATCTCGGTCCGGATCTCCAGTAGGGCCTTGATTGGGGTCTGGCCAAGAATCGGTTTCATTTTCAATGGTGGCATCCTCAGTATCGCTGTTTTGAGTTGGATCAACCTCTAAATCTTCGGATTCTCCGTTATCGAGCGGATTCAGGCCGTGTTGAACTTCCCAACCGTCTTCCATACCGTCGTTATCGGTATCTGGATCATTCGGATCCGTACCGTACTGAGTCTCTTCCAACCGATCTGAAAGACCGTCCTCATCAGTATCCTTTGAGTCTGCGATTGCGTCGGTTTCACCACGCAAATCTTCTTCTACGGCACTCTCAAATCCTCCAATGTCTTCACTTGTCTGGAAAAAACCAGAAACACCCACGAATAGTGAGCCAAAAATCAATGTCGAAACGATTGCAACATAGGCCATTTGGTTGTGTGATAAGCTCATTTGACATACCCCGCACATCTGTGCAAGTCTTCCGAGTCTCAGTATCGGTTATAGTCCTTGACCACAGATGAGTATACAAATTGATACCGAATAGGGCCTTGCGTGATATTTTTCAAGCGTAATCAACGGACCTAGGATAAAGAGAAACTGTAAGCAAATCAGAACTAATTTCCACTCTACACATGCAAGGGGAACCATGCGCCCGTTCCCACATGCCCACCATCAACCCGATTGCAAATGTAGGGACTGGTGACCGAATTGTCATTCGGACTGTCGGGCTTTCATCCATTGCAAAGTCCTCTACAGATACATCTCCAAAACCTCGGGAACGAATGTTGTGTTGTAGGTGGGATTCCCAATCGTCCTGGTTTTGTATAAAAATAGAATAATCCGAGGCATCAAACATTGCAGATGAAGATTCAATGAGCGTTTTAAACAACATCGTTGGATTCTCAGAAATCCCAGTTACATGAAGGCCCTCCCTAGGGCGACGTTCCGAATTAAACGGCCTCCCCATTATTGATTCAAAGAGACGATGCAGGATGCTTGTGGGTAAAAATATTGAACGTTGTTGCCCCCAAAAGAAACCGAAACTTCGTGGTTCAAATTCATGCTCATGAGGCTTTGTATGGATGTCTGCGAGCCCGATGGGTACTACCCATTCAGGGGACGTGACCATCGGTGCTGTTGGAATATCCTCCATCCGCTTCGTAAAATCCAATTCGACCAAATCAGAATGGACTTGTCTCCATTCCATCCGATATCTTTGTTGATCAACGTGCTCATGATGGGCCAAGCCAAGCCCGGCACTCAGGGAATCATGGCATGGCGATTGAATGCGTCTTATTCCCGGCAAATGTATACCCCACCCCATAGAGGTCCAGCGGACTTTCATTGATTGAATAATCTTATTTTTACCGAACCATTTTGGAATCTTGTAGGAGGGATTGTTCGCTAAAAAGTACTCCTCATCATCGCTTGCCGCATAGATTAATTTCCTACCGATTGGAGATTCAAATGATGATTCTAAATAATTCCACCAATCATGAAATTCATTGACACTAATGAGTAGAACAACACTTCCCGAGTCATCGATAAGCAATCCCGAATTTGTGGCCAAGACCGACATCTGATCAACAGGCGGTTGACTCGACATTGTCTTGCACCTCACAACGGATAACCGCTGCGACCTTCATCGTTGAAACAATAGCGGATGGTTTGAAATTGTGATTTCAAATCTTTTACATCTTTGCGAACAAATGCAGGGTCCTCACCATGGAGGAGGATACGAGCATAAAATGCCGCTACATCTTGCATATCATCTGGACCAAATCCAACCCGAGTTAGTTCTTGGACTCCAAGACGAAGTCCGGATGGAGTCAAGGCCTTGGTATCTCCAGGAAGCATGTTCATATTGGTAATAATTCCTCCATCCTCAAGCAATTGTGCAGCCTTGGCACCTGCACCAGAATCTGTATCTCCATGGCGTGTTAGAACCTGGTGTGAGGCAGTATACCCTCTGCTCTCAGCTAGAACATCAAAGCCTTCTGAAGCCAAGGCTTGAGCAAAGGCCTTTGCATTTTGAACCGTGTCGCGAGCATAGGAAGCTCCATACTCTTGAAATTCGGCCAAAGCCATTACTTTTCCAGCCACATGGTGAAGGTGATAAGATGAGCATACGCCGGGGAACATAGCGTTGTTTAATCGCTTGTGAAATTTCTCATCTTCTGAAGAGGACAGGAGAAACCCTCCTTGAGGTCCCGGGAAAGTCTTGTGACTTGAGCCGGTCATGACATCTGCTCCCTCGCGCAACGGGTCTTGAAATTCTCCTCCCGCAATGAGTCCGAGTACATGCGCCCCGTC
>CAXAHZ010000055.1:0-8694 GCA_963968875.1 uncultured euryarchaeote | reverse complement strand
CATGTTCTTCGTCTTGCCCACCAAAGTACAGAGCGCCTCGCACGACCTCAAGCCGTCTTCATTGGTTTGTTGACACCCGTCCTTATTTTGCCATATGCTCTTCTTTTGGACTTGATGACCCGTTGACACAACCACCTTCAAGAAGGACGGCCATTCCCCTCTAAACATGAAGATGAAGGTTGGAGAGGCCCTCCTTCTATTCGGCTTCATTGGCATTGCTTTGACAATGATACTTGCATTCTTGTGGGCGCCGAGTGTATCCATAAATGCCTTTGAGTCGCCTGCCGCCCAACGAATATTCTATTGGCATGTCCCATCTGCTTGGGCTGCCTTCATCGCTTTCGGAGTCCTTTTTGTGGGCTCTGCTGGTTGGATGTTCAAGCGTTCTGAACTGATGTGGAGGTTGCACATTGCAGGCAGCGAAGCAGGATTGGCGACTGGGCTGATGGTCGTATGGTCCGGTTGTGTCTGGGGTGCTGCAGAATGGGGCACTCCATGGGATTGGAGTGACGTACGTTTGAACTCATTTGGGCTACTTACACTTCTTGCGATTTACCTCGTTTTGGGCCGAGGCAGCCAACCCGACGGCGTAGAAACCCGAGATACATTTGCTGCTTTTGGATTGTACGGATTCATCCTTGTACCGTTTACTTATGTGGCTACTCGGATTTGGGCTATTCGTCACCCTGGACCTGTAATCGGTACAGATGACGGAGGTTCTTTGAATGCCGACATGGGGATTCTGCTGATGTTTGGAACACTCTCGTTCTCGCTCCTCATAGCAGGTCATATGCTCACATCTATGCGAATAACAGCCTTTGAACAACGAATTGAGGTTCTTCAAAATAAATTGGATGGAGGTGTATAAATGGAAGGAATGACCTATCTTGCCGTAGCATACTTTGGAATGATTGTAGCCGTAGGCATTTGGACGTATACCGTTGTTCAACGAAGCCGTCATTTATCGCAACGCATGGACGCCTTGGAGAAAGCGATGAAGAGCAATTTCCATGATTCCAGTGAGGAATGAAACCAAGGCCTCAGCCCAAATTACGGGCCACATCTTGAAAGGGCAATGAACAAACCGCGGGACGAGGGAGACGAATGACCAACAGGCTCGGAGGTGAATTTTGCTTGGTCTGTGGGGCCGAACCCCCGTTGTTTGGAGACCGAATGTGCGAGCCATGTTTACGAGCCCGAACATCTCTTGCAAAGGTGCCCCAGAACATCCCATGGGTTCGCTGCGCCCGTTGCGGAATTGTCGAAATTCAGGGAAAGTGGGAGAACATCACCAATACCGAAGTATGGGATGAACTGTTACATCGCCACATAGAAGTTCATCCCAAAGCGGAAGACATCGTTCTTGCGATGGAGCCGGTAACGGTCTCTGACCGCCATACACTCCTGCACGTTCAAATTGAGGGAACCATCGACAGCTTGTTGTTCCAAGAAGAACACACAATGCGAGCAAGAATGGCCAATGGTGTTTGCCTCACATGCACACGAAGAGCTGGAAATTACTTTGAGGCGACGGTTCAACTTCGTTCAAGCGGCCGCCGGCTATCGGAATTAGAACTCACACGTTTGAGAGGCACCCTTGATGATGTCCTTGACAGGTTATCGGATGACCCGATGTTTTTCATCACCAGTGAAGGACCTGTTACCGGCGGCTATGATGTCGTTCTAGGAAGCAAAGGATTAGCCCGCACGTGGGGCAGGCACATGGTAACTGAATACGGTGGAATGACTGTGGAAACAAACTCTACCGTCGGTAGAAAAGATGGAGTTGACGTCACACGATTGACGCTTCTTTACCGAAAACCAGGTTATGAGATTGGAGATGTCATTTCATGGCGAGACAACGTGTGGAGGCCTGCCGCATGGACCAAAGATGGAGCACTAATGGAACGTGTTGACCGGCAAGAACGAACAGGAGCCTCCTGGCGCGACCTTGAAAGCGCAAGAGTCATCGCTCAGAGGCATGAGTTTAGTACCGTTGATTTCATCAATGAAGATACCTCTGTGGGCGAGTTCTTGGATCCAAACGCATGGACGATGCAATCCGTACGCCTTCCATTTGACCATAAGCCCGGGAGAAAAGGGATTTTAGCGCGAATCGATGGCGAGTGGCTCGCTCTTCATCACATGGCGTTGGACGAAGCATCGATAGAAGACAACAACCGAGGTGAGTAGTATGGATGGAGAGATACAAGCTGAACAAGAAAAGAATTTGATCGACCTTGCTCAGCAATTGGATAAGGGCAATATGCTCGGTTACATCAATGCCTTTGTGGACGACCTGAAAAACGGTTTCCATGCAGTTAATTCGGAAGCATTTCCGTGGTTAAAGGATCTTCAAAAGGTCCCTTGGACCGGGGTATTGTGCCTCGGAATGGGTGGGAGCGCCGCTGGTGGCGAATTTCTCTCCACGCTTGCTTCACATCATGGGAATCGCCCGATAATAGTTCAAAGGGACTATGACTTGCCAGCTTGGTTTGATGAATCATGGCTTGTTTTAGCGACAAGTCACAGTGGAAACACAGAAGAAACCGTTCAAGCAACCGAACGAGCACTGAAGCTTGGCGCTACTGTTATTGTAATCGCAACCGGAGGAATACTTGCTGGACTTTCTGAAACCTCTGAACACTGCTACCTTATCCCAAGCGTAGGTGGGCAGCCTCCGAGAACGGCTTTTGGCCATATTTTCAGTCGCCAACATGCTTGCATGGAAGCCCTCGGGGTACTTCCTAAACAACAGGCGGAACTTCGTGAAGCTATGCTGGAACGCCTTGCGCTGATCAACCGTCAATTCGATGTATTGAACGACCCAGAAGGGGATATTGCTTTGCTTGCAGCGACCATGATGGACCATCCACTCTCCGTGATTGGACCTACAGAACTAACCCCTGCACTCAACCGTTTCAAGAATCAAATCAATGAAAATGCAGCCCGATTCATGCGAGTCGGAATCCTACCTGAAATGAACCACAATGAAAGTGTGGCGTGGGGAGGGGTTGGAGAACATGGAGATTCGACCAGCGAAGACCATGTTCTCTTGTTCCTCACGTGGGCTCAAATGCAACCACGCGTTCAGCAACGATTGAACTGGATGGTGGCCCATTCGCCTACTGAACTTGCTTGGAACTTGACTGGGGAAGGAGAATCTTTGCTCGAAGTCCTTCTCTATCATTGCATCGTAATGGATTGGCTATCGGTTACGCTCGCATTGCTTCACGGAAAAAATCCAGAAACGGTCATGCCGATCGATTCGCTAAAAAACCATTTGCAGTCCGTTCAGTAAAGAGGGCCACAAATCAGCCTTGGGTCAGGATAAAGTTCCAGTGCGTTCTTGCGCTGGCTCGCTTCAACAACACCAGGTAGGTCGCATTTCTCCGGCTTTTCAAGGGAAATTTGAACATGAACATGAGGGGGCCATCCACCGTTTTCATGTTCAGCCCCTAACTCAGCAATTTGTTCTCCTCGTTCAAACTTCTGACCCTTTTTCAATCGTTGAATGCTCTCCAAACTGAGATGACCATAAAGCACCCAAAATGTCAATGGCTTCGATAATCGGGAGCCACCGGGAACGACAGGCAATGAGAGGTGATGTTGAGTAATGAGCGTGGGGCCATAGGAACCAGCCTCATCGTTAACTCCAACTTCAAAGACAGTACCTTTGTCAAAAGCATGGACGGGAGTGTTCACTGGAGCTCCCAGGTCCAGTCCAACGTGAATGTCTCGGATCCCTCCAAATAGCTCCGTAGTATACATCCCAGGGCGATGTTCATTGTACCTCCCCACTGAAAATCGGAATGGGTTCTCCCAAGAGTCTGAAGTTTGTCTAGAAAAGTCGTGAACCCAATAGGGTTCTGTGAAAACGACGGTTGGATGAAAGGCATCCTCGGGTTCGTCCATGTGTCCTATGAAAAGGCGATTCTACTTGAGGCTTCGGCGAAGCATCAAATCAGTGGTTGATGGTCGGTGTTCATGCTTGGAAGTGTCATCGTGGTTTTGGCACCATCGCTTCTCCCTGGCTGGGCGCTCTCTTCAATACTTGATGGAAGCGGTGACAGAATGCGCAAAATGCTATTGTCACCAGCATTGGGTCTTCTTCTTCTCTACGGTCTGTCCGGAATACTTCTCTTGCTCAACGTATGGTCGCTGTTGTCCATGATTATCGTCATGTTAGGGGCCAATGCGTTGGCGTGGAAATTGGTAAGCACGCGCCATGAAGTAATAGCACAACGGACCCGATGGCAGATGCTAGAAGCCGCCATGCATGGAGAGATCAGTAAGGAAGACGACCCTGTTCTAAGTAAAGAGGCGGAAATGCAACTCATGTTCCGGGAATCCCGTCACGTCCCCCTCCTTGTTGTTTCAATTGCGATGGCAAGCACTGCACTCTTGCCGCCATTGATCCAAAGTATTCCGTTTGGAGTAGACTGGATTGGATTTTCCATGCTCACCCAGCAGGTTGCCATTGAAGGAAACCTCAGTTTGTCCGGCACGAACGAAGGGTTTTGGACGTATCCTCCTGCGTTTCCTTCACTTGCAGCATATGTTGTGGAACTAACTTCAGTGGATGCAGCAACGGCGGTATTCCAACTCGGCCATTACAGTTTGTTCGTACTTTTACTGGGATTAATTGGGGCCTTTGACCGCCACGGTGCAGGCTCATACGGAATGTTTGGCATAGGACTCGGTCTCGGATTGTTTGCCAAAACCTTTGACTCAGGATACCCGAGCGTTGCCAGTCAACTCGGCCTGGTAGTTGGGATTCTCGTCTTGTTCCGACAAACACAACAGCGCCAACGCCACCACACACTTGGAATCATCCTGGCCCTAGTTTGCGTCGTCTTGATTCATCCTACAGGAGCTATTTATCTCGCTGCGCTCATGCTTTGTCATATCATCCATGGAATTCAACTTGATGATGAAGTGCATCAAGAATTGATGCGTAAGTTTGCTATTCTTGCTTCTGCATTCATTACCATTGGATTCACCATTGCTCTCATCGTCATTGCACCAAGATTATTTGAGGAGGCTGTCTTTTCAGAATACGGATGGCAAGGTGGCAAACCCATGCTGGTGTACAACGGTTTCCTACTCATCATCGCATCTTTTGCTGGCTGGTCACTTCGCAATACACTGGAGGGGAGAATCGCCATAACATGGTTTGGAAGCCTGTGGCTGTTGAGTACTGTTCATCTTGTTGAAGGATTGCAAAATATACCGATTCTATCCTTGCTCTCATACACATTGTACTCGATGGCACTGCATGCATTCCATCTCCCTCTAGCAGTGCTTGTCGTGTTGTGGTGGTCACCTACGACTCAACTTACAACGTTGAATGAAGACAAAACACCCTTCTTCCAGTCCATGCCGAAGCCGCTCTCTGTTGGATTGGTTGCTGCCCTTATCGTAGGGACGCTTTTCGCCCAAAGCGTCGCAGTAATGCTATCATCGCACGATGAGTTGTTATCGGTGACGCCAGGAGACCTCGCTCTCCGACAAGAACTTGAGTCGCTCGGGGAAGGTACGATTTATACTGAAAACATGCATTGGGGCTATCTCTGGGACCTGCCTCAACACCTTGATTCCACAAGTATTCCAACACTTGGTTTAGTCCATCTAACCATGAGTGAGCAAAGCAATGCCACGCAGGCATTGTACCTTGACAACACCACATATTTCATCGAACACAACATGCGTTATGCAGTTACCTCTCCATTGGGGTCCATGCAATGGACACTTTCAACGTCCCCATATTGGGAATCCTCTTTGAATCGTGATGGAGCGATTCTTTGGGAGGTTCAACTGAGCGGAGATGCTGAAACAGCAGTCCTCCAAGCCGTGCATCCAAACGATTGCTTGGAATGTGAAAACAGGCTTGACCCATGGCGAGACCACCGTTTCAAAGACCCACTTAATCTGGGAGATACGAGAGCTTTCATCAAGGAAGGAACGGCTGATATCTTGACCATTGACCAGCCGAGTGGAGAGTTTTCTTCTGTGTGTTTGGTCTATGAAACCATTGGAACACCAAAAGGCATCAACGTTCAAAGTGACATTGGACTTGAACGACCGTTTCAATCGCTAAAAACCCAAGCAGGATACCATCATCATTGCATGGAACTTAACAAAAATGAGACCTTGGTTCAACTTGAAATTCTATGGGATAACGATCGACCTTCCCGCTTTATCAATCCGTTAGGGTTGTCTGGGCGAGACAATGTGTTAATCGATTCAACAGGAGTTCGACTCCACTGGATTGAATGGATGACAAGGTGAGAGGAAATACAATGAATAAGAACGAACGGGGCATAAGCATGAAACGACTCGTTGTGCTCCTTCCGGTGCTCAACGAAGCTCTCGGTCTCGAATGGGTTCTTAGAAAACTCCCCACCGACGAATTAAAGGAATTTGGATACGAGACACAAGTCCTGGTAATGGACGGACACAGCACCGATGATACAAGCAAGGTGGCCGAGGAATTCAACGTGCTTTTCTTAGAGCAGGAAGACCACGGCAAGGGAACTGCCATCCGTCATGGGTTTCGTGAAACACAAGAAATGGAAGCCGATGTGGTTGTGATGTTGGATGCCGATGGAACGTACCACCCGGGTGAAATGTTGAGATTATTGGAAGGTCTAAATCATGCGGACGTGGTCATTGGAGACCGACTTAATGGAGCGATATCTCCCGATGCGATGACACGTTTTAATTTCGTGGGAAACCACCTTCTCACATGGTTTGCCACGGTACTTTATGGAGTGACTACTAACGATGTTTGCTCGGGTTATTGGGCCTTTTCTCGCAGGAGTATTGACCGATTGATGCTCAACAGTGTTTCGTTTGAAATTGAAGCGGAAATGTATGCCTCCATGATTCACCAGGGCATTTCATTCACCTATTCACCGATTTCATATTCACCGCGTATAGGTGAGGCAAAATTAGGCTCTACCGCAGACGGTTGGAGAATCTTAAGAAAATTAATTACAAGGAGAATCTTCCCGAAGCCATTGTTGTGATTGAAGCCAAGTCCTCAAAGACCAACACCTCCTGGGCGGCTCATGGACCGTTACAAAACAGTGGTTTTGGGTGCAAGCGGTCTTGTTGCTCAGCGGTTACAGCAGCGTCTTTTCCAACACCCTTTGTTTGAGTTGACCTCGGTTGCGGGAAGTTCATGGTGCGGCATGAATCTCAACAATGTACCTTGGAGATTGGAAGAAGAAAGACCTATTCTCCCCGGGCTAACCATCGAAGATGTACACGATGAAACCGTTCCAAGAAGGTTGTATGAACAAGGAATAAGAATTGCATTTTCAGCTCTTCCTTCGGAGCATGCAGTGTACATTGAACCTCGTTGGGCTAAGGCTGGCATCACTGTATTTTCCAACGCCAGTTCCTTCCGATTGTCCGAAGGAGTTCCCTTGGTCATTCCCGAGATTAATTCTTCTGCAATCAATGGAATTGGCCAAATTGGATACCCAATTCTTTGCGCTACGAACTGCACCCTTCTACCTCTTATCATACCCATTGCACCGATGCACAACAGGTTTGGCCTAAGGAACATTTCAGTTCGGAGTGAACAGGCGCTATCGGGTGGAGGATACAAGCTGTTGGACAAGTACCTCAACAATGATGAACGAGTGGATAAGAATATTCCAGGTGAAGCGGAAAAAACAGAATCTGAGTTCCGTCGGATTCTAGAGTGGGATGGAAAAATGGACATCGTCTGCAATCGAGTTAGACGAAAGGATGGCCATCACGTCTTTATCACAGCGGAATTTGAACGAGAGATTTCCATTGGTAGCCTCAAGGAATGCATACAACAATGGAATACAAAACACGGTTCAAACGACCATCCAAGTGCACCTTATTATCCGATCATGATCGAATCCAAAATCGACGTTGAAGCGCATCTATTCGCAAATGGAACATCGTATCAACACGCACCAAACCCGGCTTCCGACCTCAAGACTGGAATGAGTATTGTCGTCGGCTCAATGGAGTGCTTGGATAGCAAAACCATTCGCTTCGAGGGGTACTCACACAATACCCTTCGTGGAGCTGCAGGTGGTGTGGTTTACCTTGCTGAACTTGCACACGCCATGGATAAGTTGTGATTTCACAACGCCCCACCCGCAGGCCTAAAGGGTGGAACCGCTCCCTTTCATTCGGTGCGAGCATGGGTATAACCGCAATGATTCCCGACATGACCATCGGTCAACTCAAGCAAGAAGCAACCAAGCGCTGGGGAGAAATTTGGGACCCACAAGCAACCCGAATGTGCATTATGCTCCTGTGCCCCCGAAAAGAACGTAAAATGATGGAACTTCATGGCGATATGGTCGAGCACGGCCAGCCGGTAATGGCTTCTTTTCATCGCCCGAGAGCAGAAGCGTCATTGCTTGAAGAGCAAGGTTTTGACACCCGAGCAGCATCGTTTCAGTTTGTTGATTTAGCTTCGTCCGACCTTGGGCCGTGGTTGCAGCATCTGGTGACCAATGAAGGATGGCTAAGGGGTTCAATTCAAATCGCTTCGGTTCCATTTTCAGTAGGCCTTCCAACCCAGCGCCCATTTGAAACCATCAGCACGCTGTATTTCCGTCACCCATCATTACCTGCATTGGAGACATATTACCTCCCCTTTCCACCCGAGTCGCTTCCAGGAAAATGTTTCGTTAGCCT
>CAXAHZ010000054.1:0-8712 GCA_963968875.1 uncultured euryarchaeote | reverse complement strand
GAGGGCAGTGAGGTAGATTTGCTCGCATCTTGATTAATTTGTTCCATTTCTTGTGCAGCTTCAGTGACAATGACTGAACTTTTTCTCTCTGGAGGGCCGCCGCCTGCCCCTCGTGTGGGAATTGCAGTTGATGCAAGTACGCTGTCAAGATCAAATCCACCAAGAGAGTCTTCTTCTTTTTTGGATTCTGTTTCCGGACGAGGGGAAGGTTTGGCTTTCTTTTCCTCTTCCTTTCGTTCTCTGTCCTTTCTCTTTCTTCGTTCTTCAGGTGATTCCATACCAGCTTTCTTTGCTGATTTCATATCTTCTTTGACCTGGGCGACCTTTTCCAAACCACCCTCACCGAGAAGGGTCCGCATGGTGCTCTTTGCGGATTTGAGAACAAGTCCTTGTGACAAAATGAATGCTCCTACTCCGCCACCAATTCCTGCAATAAGGAAAAACATGATGAATCCTGCTCTGCCAAGGATAGGGACATTCCCTTGGACCCATTCATCATCATCCTCACCGTCCATGCTAACGCTTGCTCCATCCAAAACAATACCCGTGACCACCACGTAATAATCGCCTCGGTTCATTCTGTCGTCAACGCTCATTGAACAATCATTAGAGATAAAATCAGTAAAACTCTCTTTGTAATAACCAACGCCAGATTCGTTGCCGCTCACCATGTATCCACTTACAGTAACGGGTTGATGCCATTCGCCAAGGGAAGTCAAACCTTCATGTACGTTCTCGGTTGCAGGAATAAGTCCCAATACAAACCATTGGGTCTTTGCTTCTCCATCAATTTCGTCCAAGTCAATACTTCCAGCTCCTGTTTCGGGATAGAATGGATTGGACCAAGCCTTCACGTCGATACGAGCGCCGTCACCATCGACCACAGTTGAAGCTTCATCAAAGGACATCTCTTGGATGGCAACGGCAGTCGTCACCGCATAATTCAAATCAGAACCGCCCAGTAATGGGTCATGAGTATCGTAAAATGTGCTCGCAGCCAAATATCCTGTGAAACTTATTTCCGCTCCTTCTCCTTCAACAAGTGCAGCGCCACCTTCGCCACCTGGATTGCATCCTACAGCTTGTAGATCCGAGACGGTCGTCTTTGAGCCAGAAAGAGTTGAAACAACGTCAATATCATCCTTTTCAAACGAAACGATCACCGCATTATCTCCGTCGCCCCATGAAGCAGTGGAGGGGCCAAAGCATCCAGCCAGCAACATACTCGCGATGAACAACAGGGTAAGAGTACCTCGGCGCATGGACCTTGGAGGGGGCCTAGAGTTTGAGAACTCTTCCCTCAATTTTGACGACAAATTACGTTGATTCATCAATAAATTGGCGCAGTCGGAGAGATTTGAACTCCCGAGTCACGGGGACACCGGATTTCAAATCCGGCGCAATACCAGGCTATGCGACGACTGCTTTATTGGAGGCGGGAGGTTTCCCTCTTTTTCCCCTTTCGCTTGTTCAGTGTCTCAATATTCTCCTCTTTACGAGGAGCATAAATTACTGCAAGTCCTAATCCAAGTGAGGCGAGAATGAAGGTCATGCCAGGTGTTTCAAGGGGGTCACTGTCTCCAAGTCCATCGTTTTCTAGAATTTCCCGGAGGTCTGCAGTGAAGTCTTCAACCTTCCAATTGTCACCCGTCCAAGCAAGAACAGGTTGACGGTTCTCATTGATGATGTACGTGATGGTTGAGTGGCCAACGTTGAATTCTTGAGATTCTTCTAGAACGCAAGATGTCCTATCTTCGCCATCCCAGGTGTATCCATCATCACACATGCAGTGAAGGCTTGAGCCAGAACCCATTTCCCAGCCGTGTCCGCTGCAAACCTCGCCCGTGGAATTCTCAATCGGAGATGGGATGTCGCTGGCATTGATTGTTGATGGGGCCCAAGCGATGTGTCTTGGTTCTTCCATTTCGTCCATGCCGACCGGGGAGAGTTCCCAGGATGTATTTCTTGAATTCCAACTGTAGAGGCTCCACCACCATGAGTAGTCGCTTGGGGCTTCTTCGTCAGCTAGGGAACTAAGGAAGTGGCCGTAAGATGAATCTTCAATGGTTGCGTTGATTTCTGCGTCATTCAACGCTCCCTTGGTAATGTGATATCCATTCAAGGAATCGAGTCCAACCTGAATTTCAGTTCCATTAAGCCACTTGATGGTCATTCCTGCTTCGGATGCGTTGAGTGGCGAAGAAAGGTTTGACCTGTTTAGAGTCGATGGCATCCAAGCGATTTGCGGGTTCTCATCAAGAGAATTTACACTGTCAATGCCGACGGGTGACGCTTCCCACTGACTTGCCGAATTGTTCCATAGGTTAAGTTCCCACCACCATGAGTAGTCACTTGGGGATTCTTCTCCGCCTATTCCACTTACATAGTGCCCGTATTGTGTCATTGAGGCGTTAAGCTCAATCCCTGCTTCATTGGCTAGCGTCTCGGTCAGGGTCCAACCCGATAGACCAAACATGTGGGTCGAGGAATTTCCAGATGAATTAACCACGGTTACGGACGCTTCACCGGGCTGGTAATCCATGACGTGAGCGTCGATAACACTCTCGTTCACCGTGATTCCAAATGTATCCCAAACTGGACTAAGCTGTTCATTTGTGCCAGTGAGGTGAGGCCATTCAACTCCGTGAATTCCCGTATATTCTTTAAGTCGCTCAGGAGTATCATACCTTGGATCTACTGTAATCGATATGAACGTAACATCTTGTTTTTCGTTATCGCTGAGCGAATTTTCAACGCTCTTCATGAGTTGTGTTATCACGGGGCAAACATCTGGACAGCTAGTAAAAATAAAGGCAACAACCGTGACTTCATTGCTATCGTCGTAGAAGGAATAGTTTTCTCCCATCTGGTCGGTTAATGAAAAATCTTCTATTGGCTCCCGAGCAAGTCGGAGCCCCTTGTATGCCGAGGCTGGCATGAGAAGTATCGTGGTGAGTAAGAGAACAATGATAATGCGCTTCAATTCAAACATCCCCTCAGCGGTTAGTTGCGTAGCCTTCAGAAAGTGGGGTGCACCAAGCAGGAAGTCCTGTAACGCCTTCAGGGTTGGATAGCCCGATTCCCCAAAGCATCAAAATAACAAATACGACTGGAAATAAAGCAGTTCGGGTATAGATGCGCGGGTCTCCCTTCAAGTGCATGAAATAGGCTGAGATTCCGTATCCCTTGACGATTCCAACTCCAATCAGGATTGCCCATACCGCTTTGAGGGGTATACCTGTGAAGAAGACTGCAGCGACTTCAAACAAGGTGAAGACCATCAGTATGATAAAATTCCAAAAATAGATATCTTTTCCAAGCAGTCCATCAAATATATTTTCGATTATTCCGTGTGTTTCGTGTTCTCCCATGTTCTCACCTCAATACAAGTAAAAGGCCGGGAAGATAACAACCCATGCCAAATCTACAAAGTGCCAGTATAAGCCAAAGTATTCGATACCTTGCGCATTGTCCTCATTGAATTCAACGGTATCCGCCTTGAACACCAAATAGAGCATAACCAAGAGGCCGATGAAGACGTGAAGTCCGTGCGCTCCTGTGGAGATGTAAAAGATGCTACCTGCTTGTGTTCCAATGGTGAATCCTTCTGCTACAAGGTGGCTCCATTCAATGAGTTTCAAGACGATAAACATTGAACCAAGCAATAACGTTGCGATGAGATAGTTGCGTACAGCTGCCTTCTTGGTTGGCATGAGTTTGCCCATGAAGCCAGTAGGTGCCTCCCAGTTCGCATTCTTTGCAGTTTTGAGTGCAAGTACGATGGTGTAAGAAGATACGATCAGCGCAAAGGTGTTGACCGCTCCGGGTAGGAGGGTCATGAAGTCACCTTGTCCTCCATATCCTCCGAGTTCTGCACCGTCTGGGCGCAAGAAATCAGAGGCGGTCAGCATGTTAACTTCTTCACAGTTTCTTGCATCAACCTGCCATCCTGTGCACCATTCGGTACGCATGCGGAGGTATGAAGAAAAGAAGGTTGCGAACACCATAATTTCCGACATGATGAAGACCCACAAACCTGCTTTGCGTATGTGCTGTCCTTCAAACGGAGCAGAGGTTGCAATTTGTTCTCCGTTACCGATAAACGGCAAGTCTTCTCTCCACCAGTTTGCTACTCCTGCAACGATGACAAAGAGGCCGAACATGCTCAATCCTATTCCACCTAGTGCGGCGTCATTTCCCGAGAGCATATCACCTAACGTTTCTTGGAACGAGGGGAATCCCATCAGGAAGAACATGATACCAAGTGCAAAGACAATTGGAGAGCCTGACCCGTGATGCTCATGGTCGTCGCCTCCATAAACCGAGGGGCTGTGGTCGCCATCATCGTCGGGTTGAATTGAATTCAGGAATCCACCAAGCCCAATAAAACTGGCATAGGTGACACAAATTAGCATAATCGTGACACCTGCAGTTCTCCATGTGAGGTACGAGAGGTGAGCATCAATCTCGTGATGGTGAGCTTCTTCTTTAGCAGCTTTCAGTTCAGAAATCTCTTCGGCGGATGCATTGTTGGCTTTTGCTTGTTCATATTCGTATTTTGCATCTTCATAATGGTGAATTGCATCTTCATAATCATGATGCTTGATGTTGGCAACGCCAACGCCCATGGTAGCGAACGCAAGGATACCGATTACCAGGAAGGTGCCTCCCATGAGGACTGCGCGCATCCAAATGCTGTTCTCAACATGTGCTTCCTGAGAACTCACGGTTTCGCCTCCTTTGGTTCTCCTTTCCAAAGCCGTTCTTTCAAACTCGGTGCTTCTTCTCCTCGGTGGTGGCCGTACAATTCATTCATGTCGCCTTGAACGGGGTTCTCATGGAATGACGGCGTTGGAGGTGGTGAGGTTGTCGACCATTCAAGGGACCATCCGCCCCACGGGTCTTTGCCTACAGGTTCGCCACGGCGTGCGGAGTAAATGATGTTCCAGAGCAGGAGAATTTGACTGATACCAAAGATGAACGCAAAGGTGGATACAGCCAGATTATACTCGGCAAATCCGGACTCAACGGTATAGGAGTGAGTACGCCGGGGCATGCCCATAATTCCTAAAGCATGCATGGGCCAAAAGGCCGCGTTATAGGATGCAAATCCGATGAGGAAGTGCCACAATCCCAGTGTTTCGTTCAACTTACGTCCGGTTGCCTTTGGGTACCAGTAGTATACGCCAGAGAACAGTGCGAAGACGGTTCCGCCGATGAAGACGTAGTGGAAGTGGGCTACAACGAAGTATGAGTCATGGAAGTGAATGTCCATTCCAGCAACGGGGAAGAACATACCCGAGATTCCACCCAGTGTGAACGTGACGAGGAAGCCAAGCGACCAGAGCGTATGGGTCCTCATTACCAACGACCCACCCCATATGGTTGCAAGCCAATTGAAGATTTTTGCGCCCGTCGGTATAGCAACAAACATCGTCGTGATCATGAAAACGGCTCTCCAGAAGGGGTCCATTCCAGAAGTGAGCATGTGGTGGCCCCAAACGACGAACCCAACGATTCCAATTCCGGCCATTGCGAATACCATTGACTTGTATCCGAAGATTGAGCGTCGAGCAGATGTGGCGAGAACTTCCGAGACAATACCAAACGCCGGTACAATGACGACGTAGACTTCAGGATGGCCAAAGAACCAGAACAAATGCTGGAACAGTAACGGATCTCCACCTGCAACAAAGAACGCTGTACCAATGGTGTGGTCAAAGAGTAAGAAAGCGACTCCGATGATAAAGGCAGGCAGTGACATGTAGAGCATGAACACACTGATGAAAACCGACCATGAGAAGAGCGGCATTTTCATCCAAGTAATGCCCTTGGCACGCATTGTGAATACGGTGGTGATGAAGTTAACACCTCCAAGGGTGGAAGACGCACCGAGCATGAGTATGCCTGAAATGAACGCTGTCGTACCTGGGTTGGAGCCGTAGTTGGCAAGTTCAGCACCCATGTTCGCCTCTGTGAGTGATGAGTAGGGCGGATACATGACCCAAGTGATGTCTGCAGCTTCTCCTGACCATATTCCAGTAAAGATAAGCGGAGTAGAAAACACGAGGAGCCAAAGACCCATGGCGTTAATCCTCGGGAATGCCAAGTCCTTTGCACCGATTTGCAAGGGCAATACATAGTTCATGAATCCAGCGATCATTGGCATTGCGGCTAAGAAAATCATGGTGGTTCCGTGGAGGGTGAAGTACGAATTGTACTCGTCAAAGGTGAGGAAGTCATTTTCGGGAATAGCAAGTTGCAAACGGAAGAGGAGTGCCAGCAAACCGCCAACAAGGAAGAAGAAGAATCCAAAGAGGAAGTACATTATGCCGACTTGCTTGTGGTCTGTGGTCGTCAACCAAGGCTTGAGGAAATCCCAGAAGTTTTGCATGGTGAATGTGTCGGGTGAGCGTCGGTAAAAGACCCAAAGGGTTCCGATAAAGATGAGGGCGACAGCAAGTCCAATTGCAGTGATGAAGATGATCAGAGCACTTGCGCTTGGTGCGAGTGCGCCAGCGTTGACTCCAGGGATGGAGATAAGGGCTTGATTCCAATAGTCTCCACCGGATCCAGCTCCACCGTTTACTGCATTTCCGTAAACGGTCATTTCCACGTTTTCGTCATCAGCAGCAGGAGCAGTCCATTCGAACGTCCATGAGCGCACTGTGTTTGCTTCAGTTGTATGGGTGAGTCCTCCATCCATATCCTGGCCGAGTGTATTTGGTATAGCGACGACGTTTCCGTGGGTGGTAAGGATACGGTATCCTCCAGCACGTCCGTTCCAATCGTCTCCACCGTTGTCATGAAGTTCCATGACATCGTTGATCACGGTGACTGTGAACGTGTATGTTTCACTTGCATTGTAGACTTCAGGAAGTCCATCTACAACAACACTGGTGTCAGGAGAGGCTCCTCCGTGGCATGAACAACCTTGGTCGCCCGATGAACCGATTCCGGAAGGGATGGCGGTGAATTGAGGTGTAGCGATAAGGGCGAGTAGAAGAACTCCAAGCAAGACAGCGACTCTAGAGCGCATCAATATTCGCCTCCGGAACTGGAGTCAGAACTCTTCTTGACTCCGGAGTCAGTGTCGCAATTCATTCCCTCCATTGCAACGATTTTGACTTGGCCTGTCATGTAGGCGTGCTGATTGCCACAGTACTCTGCGCATTTAATTGGGAACATTCCTGGGTCGTCTGGCTCAACGGTCATGTAAGTTCCATCTGCAAGTCCGGGCACCAGGTCCTCTTTGACGCCCCATTCAGGAAGCCAGAACGAATGTTGGACGCCAACATAGTTTGGATTTGACTCGTCGCTTGCCTTGGAATGCATCTCAAACACAACGTTCGTGTCGCACGGCAGAATCATTGGTTCGTTGGCTGCCGAGGAAAACTTGTGATCCGTTGGGATGTGCATCCAAGTGTGCAAAACATCACCATCTGCGTTCATTACTTCGACAAAGGAGTAGGATGTTGGATTGAAGTAATCGAGCCCATTTCCTGCCTGAACTTCCAACGAAGATGTAAGTTGATCAAGAGCGAATTCAGTGGCAACTCCTTCAACGGTGACCGTTACATTTGTTGCCGTTGAACCACTGGCATTGACGTACAAACTATCAAGGCTCTTCCAATCTACATTGATGTAAGTTAACGCCTCGTCGTCTTCCCAAGTGAGGCTATCTTCGTACTCAAACTCCCAAAACCATTGCTTTCCGGTGATTTTCATGTTGTGAGTATCCTCGGCATCAGGGTCAAAATCCCAAACCGCAGCGTTAGAAGACAAAGCAAGAACGATGAGCCATACTACGATGAGGGTGGGGAGCACATAGAACATCACTTCTAACGGCGTATTGTGCCGGTCTACGGGGAACGAGCCGACCTCTATGTGGTCGATGTCAGTTGTATCGGGTTCCACACCGTCTCGGTACCGGGCCATGGCAAGAAACATCCACCCGAAGGTTAGAACCCCGACGACAATAGACCAAAACATGAATTTATCATAGAGAACAGAGAATACCGTATCTTCCGCTACCATGGAATCACCTTGATTATCCCGCCGCATAGCCCCTCCTTAAGCATTTGTTGCAGGGGGCTAGAATCACTCCTTCTTTCGTCCCTCCCCGCGCGTCGCACCAGCCCGCCGTTTCGCGATTTAATTGATATGAAAAACCCTGAAAGTGTCACAGGTCAAGGGGCCGCCGCCCCCACCTCCAACGACAATAAAAAGCCGTCAAGAAACCGGGTATTTGTGGACCTCGGAACCTGCTTGACTCAAACCCTTGACGGGGCCCTGTTGATGGAGGTTGAAATTCAGCCAGGGTCATCCCAACAAGGGGTGACAGGATTCAATCAATGGCGGTCCCGCGTGGTCATCGCTGTAAAGGCGCAGGCGAAGCAAGGCCAAGCCAATCGGGCACTGGTCCATGTTATCGCCCAACAATTACGAGTTAACACAAGCGAGGTAACCGTTGTAGCAGGTCATCGTTCTAGAAAGAAAAGCTTGCGCATCGAAGATACAGACCTTGAAACACTACGGTTTAGGCTTTCAGAGGTGTTGGGGGATTGAGATGAAGGATGAATCCTTTCACGGAATTGGCCGTGGTACATCAAATGCAGAACAACGGTGGTTGGATGCTGCCCGTGCTCTTGCAGAGGCGAGAGAGCGAAACCGAACACGTAATTGCGCAGTTCTTGTTGAGGGCCTTCGCGA
>CAXAHZ010000053.1:0-8808 GCA_963968875.1 uncultured euryarchaeote | reverse complement strand
GGGCTTGCCGTTCGCAGCATGGGTGAATGTTGTTGGGTTCAACGAATTCAACGCACCCGTCAACATGAGCGCAAGCTTGAACGCAGAGAATGCACCGATTATGTTTGATGAATACCAACTAACCATCGACGGCGCAGGCACCGTGATTGTCGATACAATGAACCTCACCAGCGGAGAGTATCTGCTCACCGTTACAGGTTCTTCAAACGGAGGTGCTGAGCGCTCAATCACGATTCCATTTACCGTTGACAACGATCCAGACTTCGAAATTCTCACCTTTGACCCATGGATTGTCTTACCACAAGGTGCAGAGTGGGTTGTACCTACGCCTATTTTTATCGAACCAGTGAATGGTTTCGGGGCTGATGTCAGCGTCAGTGTGACCGTGCCAGATGGTATCACGGCTCAACTTGACTTTGCTCGTGGTTCCGCTCCGTTCATGTCGATCTTGACCCTCACCATTCCCGCCAACCTCACCGCTGGAGATTACACCGTGATCGTAACTGGTACTGCAGGTAATAACGTTCATTCTGATGAACTCACCTTTACGCTAACTTCGTTGCCTGAATTTTCCCTGGAAATAGAAGAGCGCGAACAAATCATCACCAACGGTGCCATGTCCATCAACGGCGTGATCAACGCACATAACGGCCTCGACCTGGCGCTTGGTGGAGCTTTGGATATTTTCATTGAACCTTACAATCAGGCGTTGTTGGATTCAGCCGTCATTGAATTTGGTGCCATGAATTCAAACGGTGATTTGCCCTTTACAGTGACCTTCACTGTGAGCGATACCACGGACAGAAACGAGTACACCGTGAATCTCAATGTGGTCGCCCTTGATGGTGGCGTAGCTCACATGGCAACCGTTGCCTTTGTTACCGAATCCTCAACACTGGACGGAACAGCAGTTGCAGCGGATGCTTCTGCAGTTGTATCTGGCAACACAAGCCAGCACGATGGAACGGAAGAAGCGGCTCAAGCGATTGCGAATGGTGAGGAAGTCAATCAGGAAGACCAGGCAAAGGATGAAGATGACAAAGGCGATGATAGCAGCGACTCTCAATCCTCAAACACAGGTCTGATCGTAGGTTCGACCATTGGAATTCTTGGCGTCGCTGTTGGCGTTGCAGTGGTCCTCATGCGCCGACGTGACGATGATTCAGGAAAAGATTTCAACCAACCGCAATGGGATCAGACACCTGCACAACCAATGCCTGCTCAAGCAGGTATAGCCACCATGCCAGACTATGCAACAGCGCAACAACCAGTTCAGCCAGAACAACCTATTCAACACATGCAGCCGGTCCAACAAGCGCAAATTCCCGCACCAGTTGTTCCAGTACAGCCTGCGGCAGTTCCTGAACCAGCGCCTGTTGTTACCGCACCACCACCGCCTGTTGCCACCGCCCCTCCTCCACCTGCACAGCCAACAACCGTCGCTGATTACACTGGTTTGCCACCTGGTGGATCTTATGATCAGTCAACCGGACAAACGGTCTACATTCAAGCAGATGGAGTGCGATGGCAAATGATGGGCGACGGAAGCTTCAATCGGCTGTGATTGTTTCCTCGACGTTGAACATCTTCAACGTCAAGGCTGACGTCAGTGAGCAGAATTTAGGCTCATTCTCCTACTGTACACCCGTTCATGAAATGCATGTCTTGAGGGATTCGTCAAGACAGGGGCTTCACGCGTTGGATACAAAGGGTTTCAGCGAGTTTCAATCGTCTGTAGGATACAAAGGTGGGTAGACAAAGTCTGGATTCTTGTCCTCATCCATTTGAACCACGTAAACTCCGGAGACCATTTCTGAGATGAAGAGATAACCTCGGGGGTCGTACTGCAAGCCCCAATCAAACGGAATCATGCACGATGCCCAACAATCAGCCATGTCGTAGCCAAGGGTTTCCTTTGGGTCATCCATCCAAATTGGACCAGATGGTAGGAAGTATCCCATTGTTTTGGTCTCAGACATTTGAACGATTGCAGGATAGCCAACTTCTGGAGCAGGAACGCCGTCAACCCATTCGATGTCTTGCCAAATGTCGCTGTGGTCCGTCACCCAGTTACCCGCGTGATAATGAGTCCAGTAAACGTGTCCGTTGGTTCCAGTGTCGCCGTTGTGTGGGCTGTAAATGTAACCGCCTGGGATGTAGTGGTGGGGATGTTCGGACCCGTCAGGAAGAATGCTTGAGCCTGGGAGTTTCCACTTGCTGAGCAAAAACGGCTTGGCAGGGTCGGTTGTATCAATGGTCCAAATGTAACCGGTGTGATTTGTGTTGGTGCCGTATTCTGGAGCGATCATGGTAAGATGTCGCCAGTTTATGCCAAATTCAGCATCATCTGGGCCTGTTCCACATTCCGCGTCCCAGGTATCCATTGGGTCGGTATCTTTTGCACCGTTGCACAACAGATGGTCGTAAGGAACCGCGTAGTGAATCCATCCGTTACCGTTCAAAGCACCGCTGCTTCCGCCCCATTCTTCGGACGACATGTTTGCATGTCCGCCGCCGTCTGGTCCGTACCATCCATCGGTATCGCTTGGGCATCCAAGCCATCGGCCGACTTCATTGTCCTGAGGCCAAGAAACGCCTTCAGGGTCAGGGACTTGAGGAGGGTTTGAGACATCAACAATTCGGAGGCCAGCATCCCAGTAAGAGATGTAGAGAAGTTTCTGCCCGGTGATTGGATGGATGTGGAATACGTTATCGTGATTAAAGAGTGAACCTCCGCAAGTGGTTTCTGGTTCAGGAGAATATCCGCCCCAGCGAAGGATTTGGCGGCTGTTGTTTTGCTCTTCATCGGTTGACATAGGATTCCATGATTCAAATCCTAATGGGACATAGAACACTTGAGTTCCTTTGTAGAACGTTCCTGAATCGCCTTCAACCATTTCTGGGTACGGGTCAGCACCGTAAAGGAACAAGTGGCAATCTTCAACCGCCCATAGCGGGTTTGCTGGTTCCCAATCACAGTCAACATGCAAGTCTTGATTGTGAAATCCTGCCGGAGGGTTGTTCCACTCTGCCACCTTGATTGGCTCGTTCTTGTTGACAACAGAAATGACGTCCAGTCGATTTGCTCCACTGTTCGCATCATCGTCATTTGGAATAGGGTCCAAATCACTGTTGGTCAATTCGTGGTTGACAAGTACCCAGTTGTTGTCGGGGGTGACCTTGATATCGATCATACGACCGACTTCTGCATAATACGTGGAAAGCAACGTGATGTTATTTGGCTTGGAAATGTCCAAGATTTCAAATTGGTTGTATGAAGAAACGTAGGCGTAGCAACCACCTGTTCCGTCGGGGTTTTTGACGCAATCTTCCATGAAGTTGCCTTCAATGGAAATTTCTGAGGAGTCACCCGGTGTTGGTCCAACGTTCTTGTATTCGGGATAGCATGGCCTTCCTGCGACGTTGTCAAGCTCGGCGGGTGGGGCGACATTACCATCGCAGTTGAGATTGTGATAGTCGATGAGAAGCATGTTGTTGGTTTGCAAGCGGTGTGCCATCAAGTCGGTATGGCTGTGTTGCTCATCTTCAATCTCAACAACGGGGTCAACCCATGGTTCAACATCAGCAGAGGAAGAATCCTCATCCGCACTTGACATGAGAACATATGCGCCAATTGACATTAAGCTGACGCAGACCAATCCTACGATTGCATATACAATAATCTGGTCTGCTGCATTAGAATCTCTGGTCAACCGTTGATTAAGCATGACGGGTCCTAAAGACGGTATTATTTGAACTGATGGAAGAGTCGTTTATTGCGATTATTTATCTACGGGGGGCTTTCGTTTACCACCATGGATATGAGAATTCGGGTTTTTGTAGTCGCTGCTTTACTTTCCTTATTGTCTAGCCCTCACATGATTTCCGTCCAAGGCCATACTGCGAGTTCATTCACCGTTTTGGTCCAAGAAGATGGATTTTCACAAACCAGTCCTGAAATCATCCAAAACGATTCCATTGTTTGGCATAACATTGACAATGCTTCCAACATAACGCACAGACTGGTGTACGACTATGACGGCGATGGATTGTACAACGGCACGTTCGATTGGGATTCTGGCGAATTGCATGCCTATTGTGAGCGGGATGAAAACAACACCAAAACCGACCCTAATTGCTCTACAAGTTTCATGGTTATTTTTGACATGAATTGGACGGTTGGAAATTATTCTTACACGGACATTCGCTCAGACAATACCACGGTAAATGCAACCATACGGTTGTTTGCAGATACCGGCGACCACATGGAAGAAAATTTACCTGCAGTTGGTAGCCAATTCGGCGTAACTGGGGACGATACTGCAGATGACGAGGTCGAAGAAGAAGCAACCTCTGGACTAACGCCAGAAAAAATGTTACTGTATGTGGGAATATTCACCGGAGGGTCTTCTGTATTGCTTCTTGGACTGTTGGTGATGAGAAAGGCCGATAGGAAGAGCCTGGACCATGTGCAAGATGAATCCGAATAGGCTCTTGGCAGTCCTCAACAACCAACTCACTCTTCTTCCAGCATACCATCATATTCTGCTTCCAATTCCTGAACCCGAGAATCTGTTATGGAGTAGGCAGTTGCTAGAGAATTAAGCAATTTACGTTCTTCGGGGGTTATGATTCGGTCCTCCATCGCAGTATCGTAGGCTTCGAGATATGCTGTTTCTTCAACAGAATATGACGAAGGAATGAGCCGGCCCGACATTCTGTCAATGACAACAAGAACAGGTCCCCTAATTGCCAAGAAGCCTACACCGAGCAAAACTCCGCCAAATAAACCAGCACCAACGAGTTGTTCCATCACCTCTGTCCCTACGATGAAGAGAAGAGCACCGGTACCCGTGAAGGCTGCCGTTCGAAACGTCTTTCGGAGGTTTTTGTCAATACCGAAGACTGAATCATTGAGCGCTGCGTGAACAAACATCATTGCTTCAAAGCCCATCGCAAGCGGCGTCATAAGTAAGGAAAGTGTCCAAATGAGAAACTTCAATCGGTCAAGTCCCGATGGGTTTTCTCCATAACGCCACAAATTTGCATCCAAAAAAGTAGCCATATTTCCGTCATTGAGCAGTGGAATAAGAATGATGAGCGTTGCAAAGTAAAGCATCGTCCCGGCCACCTTACCAAGGAAACCAATGTACAACGAACGAGAAGTGAGGTGCTTGGCCGAATTCAAGTTACCCGATCTTTCATCGGACTTCATGGACGAACGAATGAAGAATAAGGCCCCAAGTGTAACCAAAGGAGATGCCAGTGCAATGGTCCACAAGCCATAGGGTTCGTCAACGATGTGGGTTTCGTAACTGGTCGTACAAGTGCCAATTTGGTTTACGGCATCGGTCATGTAAGGCTGGATTGTCCCCCACCATACTTGCAACTGAGGCGTTGCACCTGCTTCGCTACAGATGAGCCATGCTGAATTTGCCATGTAAAAGGGCTCAAGTCCCCTTATTGACATCCAGATGGTCAGGCCGAGAAGAGGGGCAAAATACCATGCATGCTTCTGGAATACGGGGCGATACAGGAAACTCAAGCGTTCAATCCGATAGTACACTGGTATGCATAGATAAAGCAGAATTGCGGTTGTATGAGCTAAAAAGAACACATCGATTTTGAAAATCCAAAGATAATTCCAAAGCCACTCCCAACTGCTGTCGTAGGGGAAGGCGTCGGGTAAGAGGAAGGCTGCTTTCACTCCTTCAATAACCAGAAGAACCGCCATAAAACGGTTTTCTGTGGATTTAGAATCTGCTTTCCATACGAGGTAGCTTAATCCAAGAAGCCAGATGAATACGCCAACAGAAAACCACGCAATGATGATTCGGAGACCGTATAGACTTTCGGAGCCAAACGCGTTGGCATAGAACTCCAGCGCCGTTGTCATGATTTGTTATTTTTCCACAGATTTATGATTCTTACCATATGCCATTTTCTCTGTTATTTGATAAATTACGAACGATTGATAAATTGGAGATTAAGTGTGAATTCACTCATACTCTTCTTCATCTTCATCGTCGTAAGCCGATGATTCCTCGTCTTCTTCATCATCGTCCCAATCTTCTTCTTCTTCAAAGGCACCTTCGCCGTAATCAATTGACGTTTTACTGGCAACGGTTGCAACTACAGCGAGCGTGATGATGGAGACAATAACAAAAATCCATGCGAGTGGGTTTTCGCGAACGGAGTCAAACCATCCAAAGTACTCGCCGTATGCTATGGTCACTGCATGCTCAGCGGAGTTGTCATCGTCATTGGCCTCTGGAATTGCGTTTGCTTCATCGACAACCACACGAATACGGTCGACTTCTTTAGCTTCCCACTGCACGTTGACTTCCAAGGTTTCTCCAGCATTCAAACCGTTCACCGCAAATGAGTCGAACGGGGTTGTGTCGTCACCTGCATAGAAGGTAACCATGAACTTCGTAGTTGTGTTTCCACCTGCGTTGTAAACATCTGCTCTAATGCCAATCGTTGACCCTGGGGCAATATGGTCATCGCTCATCTCAATATTATTGATTCGTAATTCGGGCCCAACAGCTCCTAAGCGAACCCATTGTCGCTCAAAGTCCGTGTCATCCATCGCAAGTTCCGGAACTGGGCTCGCTTCAGAATTTGAAACAACGGGGAATTGATTGCCTGCTGCATCGTATCCTGTAAGATAGAAACCGACGAAATCTCCTGCTTTGGGTACAATGGTTCCGTCGGCCGTGATGTCAAGAATTCCAGTCCAGGTAACGGTTTGTCCGTCCTGTTGCATTCCGAGAAGGGTTGAACCTGCGCCGATCGTCATGGTACGGGTTGAATCTCGCATAACCCAATGCACCATCTGCTTAGAACCGGTCAAATCTGCATCTTCAGTTCCTTGGAACTCAACTGGGATTTGAGTCAGGTCATTGCTTGCTGAAATGTCAATGACGTTCAATGGAGAAATACGCCGAGTGACGCGAGGTGCAGCGTCATCAACGATGACCTGCAACGTTGTAGAGACCAGTGTTCCGGTCATATCTTCCCCACGACCGGGGATGTTTGTAATTGAGATTAAACAGGTTCGAGACGGAGAGGATTGGAGCGTCGTTGCTGAAGAAAGTGGGACTTCAACCGAATAACCACCTTCGCTTGTCAACGAACCGTCAGACCACAACTTTTCACCGTCAAAGACCTCGACAAGAATTCCAACGTCTCGTGGCGCAGGAGTTTGACTGCCTTCGTAAACAACCTGGCCTGTGAAAGCAAGGCGGTCATCCTTGCGAACACGGCTTCCGTCGGCTACAGGCCCCACACGGGGTTCGCTGATGTCTTCTACAGCAAATGCAATTGGAGAGAGCATCAAATCGTTCTCTACCCTAAACGTGTGTTCCAGCAGCAGAATTCGCGATGGGTCAGGGCTTCCAAGTTCCTTGTAAACCAAAGCAACATCTCCCATCTCTTCGTCGGGCCAATCCCAACTGATGATGAAGTTGAATTCAAGCATGATCCAAGGTAGACCTGATTCGTTGGTCGTTTCAACCATGCTGCTCGAGGGGAGAAGGTCAAGGTACGGTGAATCCGACCAGAACGTATTGTTCAATCCAGAATAGGAGATGCTTTGTGCGTCTCGCTCGGGATTTGGACCCTCAAAGTCAAAAATAAGCGAGATGTACTCAAAGTCAATCGCGGTATTAGCGTCTATGAACCCAAGTGAAATCGTCTGCTCCATACCCGCAAAAACCGCTTCATTATCTTCATGTCCGACCCAATCAAGTCCTGTGAATACCGCTGCTGAATCTTTGCGTGTTCGGAAGGTGGCGTCGTCGTACAGGAAGCCTTCTTGAGATTCAAACTTGAGAATTTCGTCTTCGGAATTAATGGCTGTAAAGTGAAGTGGGTTTCCTGCTTGGTCCCCTCCATCCCAGTAATAGGAAATACGGCCCATGTTTGGATTGCGAGAGGTGTCGATTGATGTCACAAACCACTTGGAGCGTGCTTCCGTTGAATTGACAACGGTCTTGCTGGCATACTCTTCAGGGTCTGCTTCACCGTTTCTGTTGAGGTCGTGATCCGCCTCAACCCAATACTTGAGGGTGAGCTCCATCGGGTGGCCAACTTTGTCTTCTACGAGGACTCGAATCGGTTGTTCGTTCGTCGCAGCCTCGTAAGCACCTTCTTCGGGAGATACAACCTTTCGTTCAGGGTGGGTTGCGTCAATCTTGTAGGTCCTACGCCAATCCGCGTTGGGTTGCTGGACATGATCTGGGTTACGCTCGTTGTAGGTTTGGACCTCATAGGTCATACCGTCGGGAACATCGATGTTCGGAAGGTCGATGGAAACAAAGAACGACCCGTTGAAATTCGTCGTATCTCGGGCTGTGCTCTCAACGTATCCGTTTCGTGAGATACGGACGTCAAAGGCACTGTCCTTAGGCGCATCTTCGGTATCTTGGAACCACATTGCTCCCACAAAGTGAATCTCCTCTCCGGCTGCAACCCATGACTGGTCTTCAACATCTAAAGAAGTCACTTCTCCGTCATTGTCTCGCACACTCAGCCAGCCTAAACCAAACGATCTGTTGACTTCAAGTCCCATCTCTGAGGTGAGAGGGAGCGGTGCATATCCGGCTGAACCGCTGTCGTCCAGACATCCGGTTCTAAAGCGTACGTTGCTTTGGTCGGGGAACTCGCTTGTAACGTAGAAAATCCAGTGAATCTCCAAAATACCATTGCTTTCCACAGAATAGGAGTTTGAATCCATGACGATATATTGTCCCGGGTCATTTGGCGCTGGGAATACATCTCCATCTTGCCATGCAAGTATTGGGT
>CAXAHZ010000052.1:0-8833 GCA_963968875.1 uncultured euryarchaeote | reverse complement strand
GAATGGGACCTAAACCCACCGCCGTTGACCAAGCTGGGCGACCCCCGCGCAAACTGATGGCTGCGCCTCGCGGATTTCAAACCGTCGCTCAGCCTTTCACCGTAAAACCGGTTGATAGCACGATGTTTACAACATCTTGAGCGGTTAGAGCATTGGTGGTCAGAACGGTTCCGGAATTCGTTTCATGAGAAACCTCAGCGCTGATGACGCCGACTGAACGGTTGAGCACCGTTTCTACGCGTTGTGAGCACGACGAACAGGTCATACCGATAATTGACAGGCGGTGGGTGGTTTCTGCCATGCATTTTCCACGAAGCCGTCTGCTTTGAGCCCATCGCTTAGCGCAGGACACTCGAAGGTTGCCACCAGCGCAATACCAAAGAATTGCATACGACACTTACCGATGAGAGTGACATCGCCGCCGCCGCAAATGCAGGTGGAAGCAACCAACCAGTCCACGGGAATAACAGGCCCATGGCAAGCGGGATTCCGATGAGGTTGTAGGCAAAAGCCCAACCGAGATTTGTTCGTATTCTTGTCATGGTTGCCCGTCCAAGGTCCAAGGCTGCCACAGCATCTGCCAAATCGTTACGGACGAGGACAATATCTGCACTTTCAAGCGCGATTTGACTGCCAGCCCCCATGGCTAACCCTACATCCGAAAGAGTGAGGGCAGCAGCGTCATTGATTCCATCTCCTACCATGGCGACCACCTCGTTCTTATCCTGCAGTTCACGGATGTATGCGCCTTTTTCATCCGGCTTTACCCCCGCAATAATGGTGTCAATCCCTACTGCTTCACCAACGGTCTGGGCCGTTTCTTTTCGGTCTCCAGTGAGCATGACGACTGAAATTCCAGATTGTTTGAGTCGCTTGATTGCGGGAGCAGAAGTCTCTCGGATTCGGTCACTCGCTTCAATCCAACCAAGCAATCTCTGGCCTTTGGAGACAAGCATGAGCGTTACTCCACGCTTTGCCCTCTGAATCACACGCTCTTCCAGATCCTCTGGTAGTTTGTTTACAAGCGCCTCCATTAATTCGTAGGTTCCTATAGCGATGGGCTCTCCATCAAGCGCTCCAACCAAGCCTTGTCCCGGTATCGTGCGGACATCGGTGACGGTCGGTCGCTTGTCCGTAACGTTGGACCAAGAGGTGTGAACCGCCTTTGCCAGTGGATGAGTGGATTCTTGTTCCAATGCCGAAGCGATGCCAAGCAATTCAGGAACATCGCTGTCAAGCAATTCTATGTGGCTTACTCTTGGGGCACCTGCGGTAATGGTGCCTGTCTTGTCAAGAACAACAACCGAGGTAGCATGAGCCTGTTCAAGTGCTTCAATCCCTTTGATGAGCAGCCCGTAAGCAGCCCCTCGGCCCGTTCCGACGACAAGAGCGGTGGGTGTTGCTAAACCAAGGGCACATGGGCACGCAATGACCAGAGTAGAAACCAACACCATCACCGCCATTTCAATCGGCTCCATACCTGAATTTGGGGCAAGCGATTCTGCAAACATCCACCAAACCACAGCCGCTCCAATCGCAGCGACGACAACCAGAGGGACGAATACACGCGCTACACGGTCTACCAAACGTTGAATCGGGGCTTTACCCATCTGCGCTTCATCGACCAGCTGAATGACTCTTGCAAGCATGGTATCGCTGACCAATGCCGTCGTTCGTACATAGAGCGTACCGTCGAGGACAACCGTGCCTGCAACAACTTCATCTCCCTCAGATTTGCGAACGGGATACGATTCGCCCGTCATGCTTGATTCGTCCACAAGAGCGGTGTTTTCCTCCACAATACCATCCAATGGAACGGTCTCGCCCGCGAGGATTTTGATGAGGGTATTTCGTCCCACATCCTCAACGAGTTGTGCTTCCGTACCTCCTGCATCCAGCACGACCCAGGCTTCATTGGGTTGCATTTCCATCAAACGATGAACGGCATCTGTAGCTTTGTGTTTGGACGCTCTTTCCAAGTAATTACCAAGCAATACAAAGGCTATAATGAAGGCTGCTCCATCAAAGAAAACATGACTTGATTCAAGGATAAGGTCAGGGCTTGCTGAACTGAGTGGGGCGAACGTCACCGCAGTTGACCAAAGCATGGCTACGGTCGTGCCGAGGTGAACGAGGACGTCCATGTTAGCAGTTCCCTGACGAAGTGAAGCCCAAGCATTGCGATGGAATTCTGCCCCTGACCAGAGGTAAACGGGAAGAGCTGTTAGAAAAGCAATGAGGAGGCGTGCATTCACTTCACCGTATGTGCCGAAGTCATCCACGACCATCGAGAGTAAAAAAACAGGAAGACACAGCACGAAGGCAAACGCAACCTTGACTGCTTGTTGCTTGAGCTCTTTTTGCTGTTGTTCTCGAACTGCACGTGCAGGAATCACATCGGTTGCGTTGAATCCTGCATTTCTGATGGCCTCAATACACCGTTCCTTCCCATCCGAAGTTGAACCACTGGTGAGTACAATCCGGGCTTTTTCCATTGGCAGGTTCACCGATACAGAAGCCACATCGTCAATATTAGATACAACAGACTCCACTGAAGAAACGCAGGAAGCACAGGTCATTCCTGTAATGCGTAGCGTGAGTTCATTCATTCGTGCCCCCCCTATCGTTCAGCGGTGATGCGAGACGTGTTGTTTCGTCCATTCTCGTCATTAAAAAGGCTGGTATTGACTACAATAATAAGAAAACCAGATGAAAATTCCTGTTTTGAGGGATAACGGTTAAGCCAAAACGATTGTAGGTCCAATCATGAAATCCTCCGAATTTGTCAAGCGTTTGAGTTTTCACATGGATGAAGGGCGATTGGAAGCCCAGTCTTTTGAGGCCATCAAAGCGTTTGAAGAACAGCGTCCGATATCACAAGTTATCGGCGCCCTCGGCGGCGTTCAATCATCACAGGCACCGGTAGCTGAAGAGTCAACAGTAGGTCATGAAGAGGCATCCAACTCCAATCTTGCAGACCATGCGATGCGAATCGCCTTGGGGACAGGTGCCGCCACTGGAGCCACCATGATTCTCTTTGGAGTGGGTTTCCTTTCCCTCTTGATCAGCGACAATTTTGAATCAATTCATGATGTAGAAGAATGGTTGATGTCAATAGGTTTTGGCCTTCTAGCCATCGCTTCGTGGGTGTCGTTTCGAAGACGATATACCGGTAAGGCGGAGATCTTCTTGAATGAAGCGCGAATCATCATCTTCAGCGTAAGTGCCCTGATTGCGTGGGTAATGTTCGTTGAGGGGCCAGGTGGCCGCGATTGGGACCGTGACTTTGGGCCATTTAACAGCGGTCTTTGGCTTCCTTTGCTCGCACTTGCGGTATACTCCTCTAAGAAAGCGCGTGAGTTGGACGCTCGCGTCACCTATGCTGCGACATGGATCATGGGTGCGTTCCCGTTCTTTTACGCCCTTGCTGCCCAGGACGATACCGCCGCTTTTTTGTCCGCAGCCTTGGTTCTTGCAGTTCTTTTACGAGAACTTTTCATGGAGTGGGACGATGCCAATAGAAAGCCTTCAATGGCCGTTCAAGCGACCTTCAACGCCTTTGCCGCTGCCGTTTGTGCTTGGTTCTTGGTTGAATCCTTCGACGAAGCGTTCAGCCTCTTCTATGAAACGGCATGGTTGATTTATTTCTCGTTCCATTTGGTGGCTTGGATGGTTTGGATGGAGGTCGCCCCTCGTCGCTTTGGCTCCAAAACCTATCCTGGAACTTCAACCAACAAAGCTTGGCCTGGGGTCATGGCGGTGATGGTGTTTTACACAGGAATGCCGTTAGCGTTGGGTTTTAGCATTACAGATTTCTTTGACATCCATTCTGTGGATTTCTTGTTCGGTGATTTTGAATTGGCTTGGCTGTTTGCTTTCATCATTCATGGTGTGATGGGATTGCAGATGTTCGGATGGAAGTTTGATGCTATGGATCTGAAGACATCTCTCACTGAACCCAGTTCATTTACAGGCGGGGTATTTTTCGTCATGTCGTTCGTCTGGTTCCTCATTTTGATTTCAGACTGGCTTGAGGACAATGCTGTATTTGTCTTCTTACCACTGGGCATTTTCATTCTCGTCATGGGTACAAAGAAATTGATTGAAGCGGGTGAATCAGAAGAGGTTTCAAAGGCCGAGCATCAAGCCAACATGATTCTTGAAGAGGCTTAAATCGGTGCAAGATCAAGCGAACCGGACCAAACATCCAATCCTCGCAATCGGCATGCAAAACGCTGACCAAGACGCAAGACCACCGGTGTGTTTCCCGAATCGTCCGGTTCAGCAGTTGTCACTTCTAGACCATGCTCGTCGACGACGAGCCGTTGTTTTCCACCCAACTGAGAGAGGTGCATCCGGCCAGAAATGGCTCCATCATCTCCCAAATCAAGGAAGACCCACGGCGCTTTGAGTCCAACAACACGTGCATTGTACGATGTCGGCCCGGGCTCCGTTGATTCCCCGATGTTCCCTCCTCGCATCAAGTGGACGTGATATGCATTGGAGACCAGTTCCCATTCCAATCGTTTGGCGATAAGGCCTTGTTCTGAACAGTGCATGGCGAGGTCAGCGGTTTCCTCGTAAGAATGGGCCCATTCTTGTTCATGAATCACGGCTTTGAGTTGTCGGTGGGCCATCAGGTCGGGGTACCTGCGAATCGGTGAAGTAAAGTGGACATAGGCATCTAAATTTAGACCGAAATGACCACCGTTTTCTTCACTGTAAACGGCTCGCTGCATGAGTTGGAACAATCCCTGGTCAACGACCCGACGAGTTGATTGGGTCAGTGAACTGGCAGCCTGTTGTGCTTGGCGTAAGGAGATGAGGATGTTATCTCGGGCTTCCGGGTCGATGACGGTTGACAAATATTCGGGGACATCTTCTGAAGTATCCTCAACTCCAGAAAGGTCGATACCACCTCCGCCAAGGTTGGCCCAATCTCCAAGGATGTTGGACAGTTCGTGTGCGTCGCTTTCTCCGTGCTTACGCAAACTGGGCATTGGTAACTGAATGGGAATGTCCATCGCACGCAATTTTGCGTTCAGCCCTTCCACTTCTGGCCGGTCGGGAGGAGCATGACATCGCCAAGGAAGCGGTGCTCCTTTTGCTCCGAGGAGATGGCCAACAGCAGTGTTTGTAGCAACCATGAACGACTCGATCATGCGCGTTGCATCGTTGGGCCATTTGACTTCAACTGCGATGCTTTCCTCACCGTAGAGGCGAGGCCGCAATTCGGCATTGTTGAGGTCAAGTCGGATTTCTTTGCTTTGCCAACCTTTGGCTAAAGCGAGCATATCGTCGTAATCACTGGTTTGCAAGACGTCACTGTAAGCAATGTTTGACCTTACGTGAATGACCGCTTCATAGGCTTGCGAACTGACGACTTCATCCTCAGCGTTCAGTTCCATACCAACCACCATTGAAAGCCGGTCAACATCGGCCCGAAGTGAGCACAAATGATCGGCAAGTCGGGGCGGTAACATGGGCAATACAAGGTGCGGGAGGTAAACGGAAGTCGCTCTTGCCCTTGCCGTTCGGTCAAGTGCAGTGTTGACTCGGACGTAATGAGCTACATCCGCAATAGCAACCCAAAGCGTTCGCTTGCCACCGCTTTCGACCAAACATACAGCATCATCGAAATCCTTCGCATCGGGCGGGTCAATGGTCACGAAGGGGAGATGACGCAAGTCGGTTCGTCCCTTTGCAACCTCATCGTCACCGTCAACTTCCGGAAGACGGTCGGCGTGGTCAACAAGACCTGCGTCGTACGTGTCGGGGAACGGGTTGACACCGTCTTTACGTCGCGCTAGAAGTCGGTATTGCAACAGTTCGCGAACGGTCCATCGCCCACTGGTTAGCATCAGTAGAGCCATGGCCGGTTCCTCATCACGGAACCGCAGTCCTGAACGTCGTTCAGCACATCGTTTCGCTTCCCGAATCAGATCGTATCCATCCCATGTTCGTACTCCCGATTCGTCCAGAGCAAAGGCCAACGGTAACGGTTCTTTGAGCAGCATGGCATGCCAAACATCTTCCAAAAGAGCGTAGAGCTCCTTGTCTTCATCCGAGGCGTCTTCTTCATCCGAAAGGCTTGGCCGTCCGGTGAGCGGAGCAGAACCTTTCCCTGCATGGCGGCTCATGAAGTCCTTCCATTTGCCCACCGATGCAATCAGGGTGTCGATTTCAGCAGGGCGACGAAAACGCACGGTTTTTCCTTCCACCGAGACAATTCGTTCTTGTCGTTTCCGAGCGAAGGCAAGATGTTCCTCAATCTTGCTCATGAAAGCCCTTCCAGCCTTTTCGTCGTTTGCAAATTGTGCCTCCATGCGTTCCTTGACGGTGAGGAACTCAACCACACGAGCATTGTTCCAAGCCTGTGACCACTGTTCATCTTCGGTAAAATGCTGCGTCACGCGACGCCAAAGGCGTTCATCTTCAGGTGCCTTAGGGCCCTTGGATTTGCTTTGGCGGTTTGAACGAGAAGAGCCCTTTCGTCTCCTGTTGTGACCTCCCGCCATGGTGTGTGGTTGTGCCCACCCGTCATGAAGTCAACGACGCTACAAACCGAGTTCGTTCAAGGATTCCAGTGCGGTTTTTTGCGCATCGGTTAACTCGGCATGCTCGGCTAATGTGAACTCCAATTCGAGGTCGCTGCCATTGTACCCGGCCTTGCTCATACGTCTGCGGTCTCCCACTTGTGAATGCGGTGCAACGGTCAAATGACCTTCTTTGCCCGAAGGGAGGCGCACCTTGACCTTCCCACCTAGCATCATCACCGAATAAGGAACGGACACGTCTTGCACCAATACTCCATCCTCCCAACGGTACTCCTCGCCAGCATCGATTCGTACCGTGACGACGACGTCGCCACGCTCACCCTCGGGATGATCGTGACCTTGTTGTTTGAGCGTCTTGGTTGTGCCGTGCGCAACACCAACGTCAAGTCGCAATTTCATCGTGACGCGTTTGGTTTCCATGCTTGTCCCTTGTTGCTTGAAGCGCTTGAACGAGAATTCGAACTGTCCACCGTTCAATCCTTCCTCAACGGTGAGATCAAGGCCTACATTGATGGTTGCGGCTTTGGCTACCTTTTGTGGTCGTTGTTGACGGGGTCTGCCGCCCATGCCACCCATGCCGCCACCTCCAAACATTTGGCCGAAGATGTCTTCCATTCCGCCACCTCCAAAATTCATTCCGCCTCCACCTCGGCCACGGCCTCCAAACATGTTGGCCATCTGTTCTTGTTGGTCATGTTCTCTTCTGGCATCTGCGGTTCCAATGGAATCGTATGCTGCTTGAACCTCTTTGAATTTCACTTCTGCTTTGGCATCGCCTTGATTCCGGTCGGGATGAAACTGGCGCGCAAGTTTCCGAAAGGAACGTTTGATTTCGCCATCGCTCGCGTTGCGGTTTACGCCCAGAACGTCGTAGGGATTACGGGCTGCCATCATCACAAAAGGGGCCGCTCGCCCCACATCAACCCTCCCCTCAAATTTGATGATGAGATCTTATGAGATAAACGTGCTAAACACATTTCTAGAGGTTTTTTGGCATCTTCATATCGCGTTTTGACTGCGGAGTCGTTATAATGAGGGTGTTAGTGGGTCGGAAGGCTGAGGTTAGACCATGTCTGATGAATCAACCGCGTCCAAGTCCTTCGAGATGAAGGTACAAGAGCAACAAGACAAGATTGAGGCCCAATTCCGCAAGATTACTCGCGGCTCCTGGGCTCGTATCATCCGCATGGCACGAAAACCCTCAAAGCAAGAATTCCGACAAACCTCAATCATCTGCGGTATTGGACTCTTTGTTTTGGGTGCAATTGGCTTTGGTATTCTCGTGGTCATGGATAACTTCCTGCCGTGGTTGATTCACGATGTCTTTGGCATCGGAAACTGATTTGGAGTGAAAATTATGTCAGAAGCTTTCGTTGCATTTGTTCGTTTTGAAGAAAAATTACTGTTGCTCAAGAGGTCGGAGCAATCCGAATACTTTTCCGGCCTATGGGATGGAGTTTGGGGCGTCGGAGCCACACCTGAAGAAGTCCTCGACCGTGTTGCATCTTCAACAGGAATCCCTCTTGAATCGCTTCATTACCACGGCTCAGGGCCTGAGCGTGGAATTGATTTGGGCGGCTCACTCGTTGATGTTATTCCAGTTCTTGTCGTGGCAGATACAGAGGAAGTAGAACCAGCAGGCATCTACACAAACGCTGAATGGATTGACCCAGGGAATCTTAAGGAATTCAGGTGCATCTTTTCCAACATTGATATGGAGAATGCAGAAGGCTTGTTCCGTGAAATGTACGGCAGTGTTGGTGCGTTTCTTTACATCGTCAAGACCGCCATCAACTCGGAACAACGCGTTGCTAACGAAATGCACGCCCGCCTACACGGCAGTGGTTCAATGACTTCCCTTCAAGGCGAGATCATGTCCATTCTTCATCCAACTGCAATGCGCGGCTACGTCTTCGTAGAGTCCAGTGCTCAACATCACGTTGAGAAACTCATTGGGCGCTCTGGAGGACGAGACCCCTCTGCTCGTCGTGGCCTCAATCAAAGCCCGCTCAAGAATGCAAAGAACGTCCTTCCTGGAGAAGCACCGCTTCAAGACATTCTTCCTTACCTCATTCCAAAGGCAGTTACCAGCGGAATTGAAGTCGGCTGCATCGTTGAAATTGTTACGGGAGCATTCAAGGGCGAGAAGGCGCGTATTACCAGCGTTGCCGAGTCCAAGGAAGAAGTCAGCATGGAATTGTACGAACAAGTCATTCCAATGACGCTGAACATGCGTGGAGACCACGTTCGTGTTATCGAGCGTGTCGGTGAGTGAA
>CAXAHZ010000051.1:0-8960 GCA_963968875.1 uncultured euryarchaeote | reverse complement strand
CATGGATACCGAGGCGTTCATCAACGAAATTGCTGACCGGTTGGTAGCTTACATCAATTCTAAAGACACAAACGAGAGGGTCAATCCTTCGTTGTCTTTCCGTTCGCTTAAGCGGACCCTTGACGTAAGCATGCCGGTGGAAGGTCTTGGCATCCAAGCCGCTCTTGACGACCTCGACACTTACTTAGAACACAGTGTCAAAACACACCGTGCGGAATTCATGAATCCACTTTGGGGTGGACTTTCGCTTCCTGCACTTGCTGGGGAAATAATTGCTGCAGCAACAAACAATTCAATGTACACTTCCGAGCTGTCTCCATTTGCGACGATTATTGAACAAACCATTCTTACGCGGATGTGCGAAATCGTTGGTTTCCCAGACGGTTTTGGGACCATGACCACCGGTGGGTCCAATGGGAATATGATCGGAATGCTTTGTGCCCGAGAACATGCGATTCCCGGTTCCACAAAAACCGGTTTTAACGGTAGTAAAATGGTGGCCTTCGTGTCCGAAGAATCTCATTATTCGGTTTTAATGGCTGCAAATGTCATTGGCATTGGACATCAAAATATGATCAAAGTTCGTTGTGACGATGACGGTAGAATGATTCCTGCGTGCTTGGAAGAAGAAATCCTATTTGCCAAAAAGGAAGGTTTTGAACCGTTCTGTGTTGTAGCAACATCCGGCACTACGGTTAGGGGCGCGTTTGACCCACTGGGTGAAATCGCTGACATAGCTCATGAAAACAATTTGTGGTTGCATGTAGATGCCGCTTGGGGTGGGACTTGCATGCTTTCTCCAACACACCGGAGTCTGATGGACGGTATTGAAAAAGCCGATAGTTTGTGTTGGGATGCTCATAAATTGATGGGTCTGCCCTTGATTTGCAGTACATTCCTCATCAAACGACCCGAAGTATTGCGTACGCTCTGCGGTCACGCTGAAGTTGCTCATTATCTGTTTCACGATGAAGCTGAAGATGTAGATTTAGGACGTTTCTCTCTTCAATGCGGTCGTAGGAACGATGCTCTAAAGTTATGGCTGGAATGGCGTGTCCGAGGAGATGCTGGTTGGTCTGCAATGGTGGATCAATACATGGATTACGCTTCCCATCTTGAGACTCTCGTCAACGCCCATCCTGAATTGGAGCTCATGTCAAGTCGCATGTGGACCAATGTATGTTTCAGGTATTCCCCCCAGAACTCAAAAATGGATTTGAATGAATTGAACACTGAACTGCGCAACCGTTTGATAAAAGAAGGAATGTTCATGATAAGCAGGAGCAATATTGGTGAGGATGTAATTCTCCGTCCAGTCATATCCAATCAAAATGTTACTCCCGAGAGTCTTGAACGATTTGTTGAAACGGTAGTTCGTCTCGGAGAAGACATTGTACGAGGTTTGCCCTCACTTGAGTGAGGCTTCCTTGAACGGAAGTTTATGGAGCGAGCCGTTTTCCGGGAACCATGAGCGACCAGCCACCTGTACGAACTTCACTCTACGATGAACATCTTGTTCTTGATGCGAATATGGTTGATTTCCACGGCTTTGAATTGCCGATTTGGTATTCAAACATCAAGGAAGAGCATCTTGAGACACGACGGACAGCAGGGTTGTTTGATGTTTCTCACATGGGTTCGTTTCGTTTCAGCGGCACACATGTTCGTGAGTGGCTCGAAGGTTTAGCAACTCAAAGGGTGACCTCAATCACTGCGGGCCGATGTGCTTACACTCATTTTCTTGACGAAAACGGTCATCTTATCGATGACATGATCTTTGCAGTTGTCAGTGAAAATGAAATCCTTGGAGTTCCGAACGCTTCTATGATTGGGGTTATGTGGGAATGGTTCTCAAAGCACCTACCCGATGACGGTTCAGTACAGCTGGAAAACCTCTCTGATGACATGTCAATATTAGCTCTGCAAGGTCCCATGGCGAAGCAATATTTGACCTCGGTCATCGGTGAAGATCAACACGTTGCCCGGTTTAAGTGGGCAGCCATCACAGATAATCCACTTGGCATTACCGGTTGGATTCAAGGCACTGGATATACCGGAGAGGCGGGATATGAAATTTTCATTCCCAATAATGATGCACCCGTATTGTGGCGTGCCCTTATCGAATCGGGAGCTACGCCTGTAGGACTCGGAGCGAGAGACACATTGCGTTTGGAGAAAGGATTTCTTCTGTCCGGTGTTGATTTCTGTTGGCCTCCGCTCTCTGAAAGTGACAATCCGTCCTTCCTCGCCCGTGATTCTTGGGAAACAAATGTACCCTTCGGCCTCGACCTTGAACATGAATTTATTGGCCGCAGTCGCGTCGTAAGTCATTCCGATGAAGATGCTCGGTGGTGGGGTGTTCGGTATCAAGAAAAAGGTCCTCTCCCCCGTCCTGGGAAAGAGGTTGTTGGATTCAATGGTGAACCGGTTGGGCACCTCACATCAGGTGCACCTGCGCCAAGCATGAACAATCTTGGAATTGGAATTGGCTATCTGAAAGGTGTGAAAGAAGGCGATGAAGTCCTTGTTGTTGCCAGTCCTCGCAAATCCGTGAAGGCTGTGGTTGTCCGCCCTCCCTTCTTCTAAAGTTCGTTCAAAATCGGTTCCATGGCAGATAACCAACGCCTCTGCTCTCGCTCTCCGCTATGCCTGAGTTCAACCGTCATCTCCTTAGCGTTTTTCAGGGCATCAACAACGGTTTGAGTTTCATTCCAAGTCGCTGGCATCCCGATCTTTTCAGACTGAACAATTTCACCCATCAAGCATCCGTCGTTAACAACTGAAGGTACACCATGCGATGCTGCATCAAACATCTTCACAGGAAGAGCCCCTTGCAATATGTTTCCACGCTGGGGAGAATACATTGCATACATCACATCAATTTCGCGAACAATTTCGCTAAATTCTTCCGACGAAAAGGCCCCAGTAATGGTTGCTTCAATGTGTCCGTCTTCAACAGCCTGCATCATCATCCGACGGACTTTAGGAGCCGCAATCCCGTCTCCTGCAATCCGAAGATGAGGACGTTCTATCGTCGGCATTGTTAGAATGCTCGCTAGAAGCAGTTCAAACGATTTGATGTCACGAATTCGTCCGAGGTATCCGACCGTCCAACCATCCCCTTTGGAAGTTGATGGTTCAGGGAATGGGGGCATCGGTCGGTTTTCAACAACATGGCCATGGAGCCCATGATGATGAAGCCATTCAACAAAGCCGCGTTGCAAACCCCCCTCAATTTTACCACTGCTGGTGATGATGCATTGCGCATGTTTTGCACGAGACAGCATTTTCTGCTTGAACTGACGGCTTACCCAAGACCGAGCCAATGAATGAGGTGCTTCCATCCGAACCCACGTATGATGCAAGTCGTGCATGTCAAAAACAAACGGTACCGATTTTAGTCGCTTGAGGGCCATGCCAATTTTGAGCGTGTCAGCATCGTGACAATAGACCAGTCCGGGTGGGTCATTGAGGAGTGTATCCCTCACTTTGCGGGTAAATTTCCTCAGTCCCACAAGAGTAGAAATTTTGCCGCCGTATGATGCCTTACCCACTTGATATCTCATGATACGAACCCCGTCTACATTTTCGCTTAGTGGATGGTTTTCATCTCGGTCAAAGGCATGCACTGTGACTCGATATCCTGCTTTTGTGAGCCACTTGGCATGACGTAAAACGCGGGGGTCGGGTGCACATGGATTGGTGACCACCATCGCAACTCGGACCATGACTTTGCGAGACCGTCCACCGCCATGAGGTGTTCCCTTGATGCTTGTGGACCAAAGCAATGCATTATGAGCGGGACGCGCATGGATTTCATCATACACCCGTAGGGTGTGGTGATTCTGATGGTTGACCAACTCCCAAACCTAGGCAGAGAAACTGAGATGCTGACTGCTATGGGTCTCCATTCAATCGAGGACCTGTTCTCGGATATTCCCGATGATGTGAGATTCAAAGGCGACCTTCCATTGCCTCCACCTCAGTCCGAGGAAGAGATCCTTAGCGATGCCCGACGTTTACTGGGTTCAAACGTGGCAATGGGGAGCCGCACATCATTTTTGGGAGCGGGTTTGTACAGAAATTATGTCCCAGCATCGGTGTTCCAACTTGTAACACGAGGCGAGTTTCTAACCGCATACACCCCGTATCAACCCGAGGTCAGTCAAGGCATGCTCCAAGCAATGTGGGAGTTTCAGACTCTCATTTCGGAATTGGTAGGGCTACCGATTGCAAATCTTTCACTTTACGACGGGTCAACCGCTGCTGCTGAAGCACTGACATGTGCCGTTCGTGTTCACAACAGAAAAGCCACTCAATCCAACACCGTGTATGTGTCTTCATTAACACCCCCTGACAAAATGTCCGTCATGCAAAATTATTGTCAAGGTGCGGACATTACCATCAAGACTCTAGAACATAATGCAGACGGAACGCTCGATCAGGAATCTCTGAAAGAGGCTGCTGGTTCATGCGGTGTTTACCTTGAACAACCCAACCCCTTGGGCGTTCTTGACGAAGGTCTTGTATCCACAAAGGAGGTTATTGGTGACCACACCGCGCTCATTGTGGGCGTACAACCTGTGTCCCTTGGCATGGTAGAAGCACCCGGTCACTATGGAGCTGACATTGTCGTCGGAGAAGGGCAGCCGTTAGGAAGTCCAGTCACCGGTGGAGGTCCATTGTACGGTATTTTTGCCTGCAGCAAACCCTACCTCCGTCTGATGCCCGGGAGAATTGTTGGACGTTCCATTGACGTTGATGGAAAAGAAGCCTACTGTCTCACCTTATCAACTCGGGAGCAACACATCCGAAGGCACAGAGCAACGTCCAACATCTGTACCAATGAGACACTTATTGCCCTGATGGGGGCAATGCACATGGCTTTGCTTGGACCCGATGGACTGCACGACCTTGCATATCGTAACGCCGCTGCATGTCAAAGGGCAAAGGAAGTCTTGGCTGAGACGCCAGGCGTACGACTCGTTCATGATGCCCACCATTTCAACGAATTTGCAATCGAGGTCAAGGGTTCAGCGGAAGACTGTCTTGCTTACTTGGACGGCAACGGAATCATCGGTGGTTTTGACCTTACTCGGTGGTATCCCGAGGTCACCAACCAAATTCTCATCACAACTACAGACCAAACCACCGTTGGGGAAATTGAAGCACTATCTGCGCAATTATCGATGTGGTCAACTCACGCGGAGGTGAGTGCATGAGTCACCTGTTCGGTCATAACGGCGCTCCCAATACGGGATACAGTCAACCTCCCAGCATCAAATCCGATTCAAAGCCTTCAATTCCTAGCGGACTGGTTCGTAAGAATGCAGCTCGTTGGCCGAGATTGTCTGAACCTGAAATGGTCCGACATTACACATGGCTGTCAAAAAGAAACTTTGGAATTGACACAGGATTCTATCCGCTTGGCTCCTGCACCATGAAACACAATCCTAGAGTGAACGAAGTTATCGCTCAACTGCCCGGAATTGCTGATATTCATCCACATCAACCAGAGCATCACCTCCAAGGTCTTCTCTCGATATACTACGAAATGCAACACATGCTCGAAGTATGCGCCGGTATGGACCAAGTTACATTGCAACCTGTGGCTGGTGCACAAGGAGAGTTTACTGCAGTACGTTGTATTCAAGAATATTTCAGACTTCGCGGAGAATCCCAACGAACCAAGGTCATCGTCCCAGATTCAGCCCACGGTACGAATCCTGCAAGTGCAGCGATGGCTGGTTTTGAAATCGTGGAAATACCAAGCAGAGAAGATGGACGTATCGATCTAGATGCACTTCGGGCCGTTGCTGACGAAACCACGGCGGCAATGATGATCACCAATCCAAACACGCTGGGATTGTTTGAAGCCGACATCTCTGAAGCAAGCAGCATCGTTCACGAAGCAGGCGGCCAAATGTATTACGATGGCGCTAATTTCAATGCGATTCTTGGCATTACATCTCCTGGCCTCATGGGCTTCGACGCCGTTCACTTCAACCTTCACAAAACCTTCTCCCAACCACACGGTGGAGGAGGGCCAGGTTCAGGTCCAATTGGCGTGAAGGCTCATCTCGCTGAATTCCTGCCAGGTCCACTCGCTGCTCGGCGTTCACCCAGTCCCGAAGAATCATCGCTATCGGTGGACCAATACTGGTACCACTGGACGGAGCCAGAGCATAGCATTGGTAAAGTCCAACAGTGGCACGGTAATGCAGGTGCAGTCATTAGATGCTGGGCCTATTATCGGCGTTACGGCTCAGGTCTCAAAACAATGTCAGAACATGCCGTTCTCAATGCGAATTATTTACGGCATGCCATCCACAAGGCGGCCCAAGAAAAAGGCGTTAGCCACCTCTTCAACGATGGTGCAACAACGGATGTTGCTAAGCACGAATTTACACTCTCCTTGCAGCCTGCGAAGGAGGAATTTGGGATCTCTGCAATGGATGTTGCCAAAGGCCTGCTTGACCGAGGTTATATGGCTCCGACGGTTTATTTCCCGTTGGTCGTTCCTGAATGCATGATGATAGAGCCAACGGAAACCGAGTCAAAGGATACGTTGGATACGTTCGCTGATCACTTTGCTGAAGTTCTCAAAGTAGACGCAGAAACCTTGCACGCAGCTCCTATAACGACTCCCGTTCGTAGGGTTGATGAAGTCTATGCGGCCCGTAATCTCTGTCTTCGCCATCCTTACGATGACTGAATGCGAAGCGAAAGTGCTAATGAGAAAATTACCTACCCTCGGACATGTCGGTAGAGGGGGAGATGCCGGGTGGCTGGGTGACTACAACCCACAAAGGAGACTTCACGGTCACCCTTTTTCTCTTTGCTTGGGCTTTACTTCCCATTGGTTTCATGGGTATGATGTTGCTTTTTCACAAATTTGAAGGCTTCCGATTGCCCGTGATGGCCTTGAGTGAAGCCTTGTTGGTACTTACATTTGCAAGTGGCTTTTCACAACGAAAGGGTGCATTTTATGATGCTAAGATGCAACTCAGTGGTTTTCTTCTCGGAATCTCCATTCTTATTCTGGTCGTATTGTATGTTACAGACCTTGAGCAATGGTGGTGGATTGGATACGCATTTTGCATTGGATCTGTACCCTATCTCTTTGTCTCACTCAATGCCATGGCAGGATGGGATCATGAGGTCTATCAGATTCCTTGGGATGCGAAGTTGCTCGTCCCGGTTGATGACTGTCTTTCGGATTGGAATGTAGTTTCGACTCGCTGGTCCACGAGCATCATGGCTTGGAAAAAAATAGGCCAGACTACAGGGGTTCTCTACGGCGGAAAGCATGAAGATCAATTGTGCTTGAATCTTGAACTTCATGCCTCAAAAAATTATGAGTTTTCAGACGAACAATTGGGCGTTCAATGGAGTGGTTTCAACCCCGGAAACACGTTGATTCAAAGTGAAGAATGATGGATTTCTTCCGTCCTCACCAAGAGGCATCTAAATGAACCACCCGCGCCGGCAGGGTAGCATGGATGTGACTATTCTACTCGGCTCGTCTTCGGACCTACCCATTGCTCAAAAGTGTACTAAAATTCTCGAACTGTTTGATGTTCCTTACCAACTGCGTGTAGCATCCGCTCACCGTTCTCCAAAATTTGTTGAAGAAATCGTTGGAGACGCCTTGGATGACGGCTGCCAAATTTTCATTGCCATGGCAGGTCTTGCCGCAGCACTCCCTGGTGCAGTAGCTGCCCTAACGACCAAGCCAGTAATTGGTGTTCCTTGTGGAGGAAAGGTTCCATACGATTCACTTCTTTCCATCGCACAACTCCCCCCCGGTGTTCCAGCAGCGACCGTTGGTGTAGACCGTGGCGACAACGCAGGCTATCTCGCCGTTCAGATGCTTGCTCTCATTCATCCAAAATATGCTGCGGCATTGGAGCAAAACAAATTGGACCAAATCGAGCGAGTAAAAGCCCAAGACCGAGAAGTCAACGGCGGTGCCTGATATGTTTGATGCTGAGGAATTCATCTCTGAAAGTATTGAATCCCTCAAGTCTACAATCGATGACATTGCCATCATTGCTTGCTCGGGAGGAGTTGATTCTACCGTAGCGGCAGTAATTGCCAGCCAAGCCGTTGGAGGATTGCTTCATTGCGTCTATGTTGATACTGGATTCATGCGGAAAGATGAGACCGAACAAATTGAAGAACTTCTTGAAGCACAGGGTATCAATCTAGTCACCGTTAAAGCCGCTGACCGATATTTTGAAGCCCTTAAGGGTGTAACCGAGCCTGAACAAAAGCGAAAGGTCATCGGAGAGTTGTTCATCCGTATTTTTGAAGACGAACAGAAGAAATGTGGAGCAAAATATCTTGTTCAAGGAACCATCGCTCCGGATTGGATTGAATCCGGTGGTGGTGTTCGTGACACCATCAAGTCACATCACAATGTCGGAGGGCTTCCCGAAGACATGACCCTCACCGTGGTGGAGCCTCTGCGGGATTTGTACAAAGATGAAGTTCGTGAACTTGCTCGCCATCTCAAAATCAATGTTGCAGAGCGTCAGCCGTTCCCAGGCCCTGGACTTGCAGTCCGCACTCTCGGAGAACTGACTCCCGAGCGTGTCGCCGTTGTACGCGAGGCATGTGCGATTGTAGAGGAAGAGTTTGAGGCTGCAGCGGAACGTGGAGAAATGGAAATTCCATGGCAATACTTCGCAGCTCTTCTACCGGTACGAAGTGTGGGTGTCCACGGGGATGTACGTGCTTATGGAGAAACAATTGTTGTCCGTGCCGTTCAGTCCATGGACGGGATGTCAGCGCGTTATTCCGAAATTCCTCACAGTATTTTGCAGAAGATCAGCACTCGCATCACCAATACCGTCAAGGGCGCCGTGAACCGTGTCGTATACGACATCACCCACAAACCACCAGGTACAATCGAATGGGAATGAACCCCATTTGGAAAAAACGCAACGCCGATTGTG
>CAXAHZ010000050.1:0-9028 GCA_963968875.1 uncultured euryarchaeote | reverse complement strand
ATCAAAACCCCTGTCGCATCAAATTATACAACTTACGAGCCGACGAGTACGCCTCAAACAGCAACAAGCAATCAAACAACAGCTAGCATCTTAACATCGATTCTTGGGCAACAACAAGAGACAAATGAAGCTCAGGTTATGTCAGCAATATCTACACTTTCGAGCGGTGAATTTGGAGAAAGGGCACAGCAAGAAGCCGAACCAAGTGAGTTTGAAAAGGACAATAATCATCTCAAAGCGGCACGTCCTACAAACGAACTAACGGGTGCTGTATTGGATCGGGTTGTTGTCCAGCCTGTACCTTTACCCGGCAGAGAAGATACGCCAATGGTTGACCCTTCCAGCATCCCTGGCCTGGAACCAGACCGTGTTTTCATAACAGAAGGGACTGCCAATATACCTCTACCCGAGTTATCGAACGTTGAGGCAGGAAGTGTCATTGAACCATCAACGCCCATAACCGTTCAAGCAACAAAGGCCGCTGTGGAACTTCCGGATTTACCCAACGAACCATCTGTTGAGCCCTCAAAAGAAGTCCCTTCCCTTGACCTCCCGGATTTGGACGATTTGTTCAATGACCTACCTGAAACATCCAAGCCTGTATTTGAATCAACTCCGGAATTACCGGATTTAGACGATCTGTTTTGAACGACGAATCATTCAAAGAGGTTCACCGGCGGCGTAGTATTGATGTGGACCCAAGGTTTTGATTTGCACTCGCACTCAACCCACAGCGATGGGGAACACCCTGTTGACTTGGTCGCTGAACTCATGATGAACAATGGTGTGGAGACATGGGCTCTAACCGACCATGACACTGCATCAGGATGGATTGAGGCTGAACTCGCTGCAACGAAAAGAGGAATGAAGTTCATGCCTGGAGTTGAGATCACATGTGTTCCTGCTCACATACCCGTTGATAGCGAATTGGAATTGAGAGGGCGTGAACGCGCCTCAGCATCCTGGCACCTCTTGGCATATTTCCCCGGACATAGGCCGGGGTCAAAAGATCCAGTCATCGGCTCTTTTCTTGAGTGGTTGGCTCCCAAACAGGACGGCAGAGAGCCACGCATGCGTGCGATGTGCGCTCGCCTAGAGTCTCTTGGCATGCCTGTTAATGTTGATGCTGTACTGGCAAAAGCAGAGGGGTCTGTTGGCCGTCCTCACCTCGCAGAAGCGATGGTTGAAGCAGGATATGTTGAAACGAAGCAGGAAGCGTTTGAACGGTGGATTGGAGATGGAAATCCTGGCTTTGTGGCTCATGAAAAGCCAACCATCACCGATGCTGTAAGTGCCGTAAAAAAAGCAGGCGGAGTGACGTCATTGGCTCATCCCATCTACTATGGAGTCCCAGTGGAGAATCTCATTTCTTGCCTGGTTAAACATGAAATTGACGGTGTTGAAGCCGTTCATCGTAGCCACAGTGATGCGTACAGGTATGAATTGATGACACAGGCGGTTGCCCAAGGCTTGTCCATTACCGTAGGTTCAGATTTTCACGGAATGAGTTACCAACAACATCCGGGTCATATGCCCGTCATGCTCGATGCTTTGATGGGTCGGATAAAGGGCGAATGATTCGGTCAACAAGGAGTGCGAGTTCAAACAGCACAATGACCGGCATCGCAACCAAAAACAGAGAAAGCGGGTCGGGTGGAGAAAGCAATGCACCCATTACAAATGCGCTGAACCAAATGTGTCGCCGATACATCGTAAGATTTGCCCGCTCAACAAAACCCATTCTCAAAGCAACGGTCGTGAGTACCGGTGCTTGAAAACCGATGGCAGAGGCCAGAGCGAGGTTAATGATGAAGCCTGCATAACCAGACAATCGCCATTCTGTTGAGAGACCAGCCTGTTGTGCATCCGTCGTCAAGTAGTTCAAGAGCATTGGAGTCAGTCCGTCCCATGCGTACAAAATGCCGATTCCAAAGAGAACCAAGCTGGACAGAACCGTGAGTATAAGCGCTGGAGCAGGACGTGGCACCCGAAGGTCAAGTTCTGATAATCTTGAGCGAACAGCCTCATTCTTGCTTCCTTTCCATACACCGTGAACCAATGCTAGAAATACAACCAATGTTAGTCCAAAAGCACCTGCAATTCTCAGTTGAAGAAGAAGAAATTCCACTGGAGTTACGACGATAATTGACACATCATCGGGCAGTCGTGAAGGATCGATAAGCCATGCGATAATCTGCTTTGTGAATGGAAAGGCAGCAGAAAATCCAATTATAAATAAGGCAACATAACCTTTGAAGGATTTTCTCAGATAGACCCTAAGGTCATCAACCATAACTCCCCCAGGGGATTGCATCAATCGGTCAACGGTTGCTGCAATGGATTCATCTTGCATGCATCTCACGCCTCTTCGCTTGTGTCCACCGAGGTATTCCATACATATGAGGGCGTGGAATCAATCCAACTTCGCCCGTCTTTCTTTAGACGATACAGGCGATACACAACAAAACCGGTCATCCACAACGATGGTAGGCTCAGTAAGACTGCTTGGCCGAGTTTGTCGTCACCGTAATCGCTGATGACCCGGACTTCCATGGTAGCCTCATCGCCATCTGCGTAGGAATAATGAAGACCGACATAATGGAAAATTTTTGGCGAAGTGATGTTCAGCGACAAGGTCGTTTGGGGGTCAACAGTGTAGTGTTCACCTAAATCGGACAACATCGCCCAATCAATTGAGCCAGATTCCATAGATGGTACGCTCTCTTCCACCATGATCACGACCACTTCAAGTTGCCCAGCTTCGTTGAGATTTGTGATGTTGGTGAGAACATAATCACCAGCGTTGAATTTTTGAATAATCTCCAAGGTGCTATCATCTGGTCCAAGTTGGTACGACACCCTTTCGTCAACACCTTCTTGTTGAACGTTAACTGCCATCAAGATCATCGTCAACAGCACCAGCGCTACGACACCCTCAACCAGAACGTGGCGACGTACTTTTTCTTGAGTGACACCCTTGAACATTGGACCGTAATCGTTACGCATTCTGGGCTGGAGATGGTGAATAAAGAGCGCCCCAATACCACCGATGAGGATGCCAAGTGGAATGTCAATAAACCAATGAATACCGAGATAAAGAATTGTGAACCCAAACAAGAGGGTATTGATCAGGACAAAGCGGTGATACTTCCAGTGCCGCCAATCCCGCAACCGCTCTCCTCGTTCCTTCACGTGAAGATAATTGAGCATCAAAATTCCAAATGGAATGGCAACATGCAAACTTGGTACTGCGTTATCTAGAGGGTCATGGAGTGCGTAAAATACGGTATACCAGCCATCGTGATAAAGAAGAGCTTCCATTCCAGGAATCCAGGATGAAGTCACTTCAACATTGAAAAAGAGGTAGTAAGGGACTGCGAGTGCATAAATAAACAGATAATTCAACGTAACCTTGTCGGTCATATCTCGGTCACCAGAAAAGGCAAAGTATACTGTAGTCACATAAATGAGGAACAAGTAAACAAACAGATAGTGAAAATTGAGGAATTCTGTCAGCCAGTCATTCTTGAATGAATCTTGAATCCATTTTGTAAATTCTCCCTCGATACCATAGACCCACTCGGTCCAGTGGCCCGTGCGAATTTTCATCGGTTCGTTGAGTTTATCGGTTATGGATTTCCAACGAATGATGACAACATAACCCATAGCGTGGAGATAATATCGTTTTTCATGAATCTCCTTTGCCCATTCGCGCCAAGGGACTCTGAATTCCTTCTGCGTTCTCGTGAAATACCAGCAGATAATAGGTGTCAAAACAAATATCATGCCCATCATGATATCGTATGGCTCCATGTGCGTGGCACATCATCCATGATTTAGGAGTTCCCGCCCACAAATGCTTCTGAATGCAATTTGCCATGGAACATGATGTGAGGCAAACCTTGTTCATACCGAGTCGTGTGCGAACTTCATGAAGGGGGAGAATTCATGGCGTGCTGCCCCTGAAAATACTCTTGAAAGTTTGAGACATGGAATGACAATGTTTGATGGAATTGAATTCGATATTCGGATTACATCAGACAATCAATTAGCAATTCACCACGATAGAACCGTTTCTATTCCCACGAGCCAACTTCAGGGTCGTCCGAAGTGGACTGAAGAATGGACACTGGATGAATTGTCGGAAGTAGGATTTCTTGGGTTTGAGGAATTACTCATCGATAAAACCGTTCAAAATCACTGGGCGAATAAAGGGAAAATGGGGTGCATCGAGATCAAACGCCCCCATCCAAGTTCGCCATCCGGCGGTGGGTACTTTGGGAGAAAGAATCACGTTCATCACGTTGCAAGGGCCATCAAAATGGCGGAAGAATTACTTGACCAATATGAGATTCCTTCTGATAACACAGTGTTCTATTCTTTCCACAAGCACATGCCACAATCTGCCGCAGAATCTCAAACTAAACGCCCATGGGCTGCACTGATACCGTACATACCCCCTTATGGAGGGAAAACAATTCAACGAATCAAGGCATTCCCGAAATACCTTACAACACCGTTCAACAAATTGGTCAAGACCCATCTCAAGCAAGGAAGTTCAATGCTCCCGTGTGCGATTGAATATTTTGATGGTTTCACACGCTCGGTCCCAATAGGGCGGCATGTATCCTTGACGGGAAAGGGACTCGCAAGACTTACGAAGGCACGTAAAGGAATGGCAACATATGTGTGGCCGACAAAAACCAGGGTTGAGCACGACTTGTTAAGGGCAGGTCTTACTGCGCTTACCGACAAAGCTGACCCAAGTCTTCTTTGGCTTCCATCTGGACATCTGCGTTGGAATCAGCCTGGGACACGCCCCCTTGATGAGGCCCAATGGTCCGTACTTGAGCAAGCAACCTATGAGGACCATCGGGAAATTCATTCAATGCTTTTGGAAACGACACCTCTTTGGAAAGAATGCGATTCAACGAGGCGCGAGATGCTCATTCGTGAATGGAGGGCAAGATGGAATTGGCCTGAATCCGTTGAATCAATGTTATCACGGTACAAGAATGCAACTCCACCATGGTCTGCACCCCGAATAATTGGCCATCGTGGGTCCGGGAAGACATCCCGTCCAGTTATTGGGGAACATCACTCAATATGACGAAGTGATTGTTGCTCTGCAATGTACTTTGGACGGTAAATCGGAGTGCCTTTTCCACCGCGCATAACGGCTCGTTCGTCTACGATTTGAGCACCAATGCCTGCAACACGAGCCCATCCGAAGAAAGTCGTGTAATAGGTTGGATCTTTGAAACCAACATAATGCAACAGTGCACCACTCGCAATATCGACGTTTGCATTGGGATTAGAAATCTTCTTGTTTTCTGAAAGAACTCGGGGTGCAACTTCCCGAAGTGTACGGATAATTTTGAAATTATCATCATCCGGGCACATTGTTTCACCAAGAGCAAATTGTACGGTTGCTCGTGGGTCTTCAGCACGAAGAACTGCGTGGCCAAACCCGAACACGGGTCGCTTGGCTTCAAGTTCGCCGCGGACAAAGGCTTCCACCTTGACCGGATCACTCGTTCCAATTCTCAGCACGAATTCCAAGCACGATTGATTGGCTCGTCCATGGAGGGGACCCGAGAGGGCATTCATTGCACCCGAAATTGAAGAATATACGGTTGCGTGACCAGAGGCGATTGCCTTACCGGCAAAGGTTGAGAGGTTTCCTCCTCCGTGGTCCATGTGCAGTACAAGATACGTGGAGAGGATCCGCTCCATTTGGCCTTGGTCTACACCGCTGATCTGGATGGTTCGGACAAATCGTTGAACCATGGAAGCTGAAAGGTCATCCTCAGGAATATCATCTCCACGGCCTTCGCGGATTCTGAACAAGAGGCCCATGAGACGTGGCATTCTCGCAATGAGATTGAGGGCATCTTCTTTCCAGTCACCGGTCGTATCGAGCATACCCAAGGTCTGAACACCGATGCTAAGCCAGTCCATTGGGTGCCCATCTTTGGGAAGAGTATGAAACACTGCTGCAACACTATCGGGAACGTGACCACGGGCTTTGATATTCTCTCTAAAAGCGGCTGATTGTTCCGAATCAGGGAGTTCTTTATTGAACAACAAATACACAATATCTTCTGGAGGGAAATGTGCAAGTTCGCTGATTGGATAACCGCAATAATGAACGCCGTCGGTTGGAGTAACAAACGATGTCCGACAAGTCCCTACAGGAATTCCGCGAAGTCCAGTGTTGAGATGCTTTTCAGTCACATTGAACAAGCCATCACCGTTAGACATTCGCTTCCCTCAACGACACCGACATGAGACCCTCGTATAAATGCGGCTCTTGATTTGTCCGCCGGGAAAAAAATGGTGTTGCTGGCAACACCTTCGTAGGCTAGCGTTTACGCCCACGTACTTCAGGAGGCCACTCTCTAAATCCTTTTGTTGATTCACGGTCGGAAAACACGTGGAGTCGGATGATATTTCCATCAACCAAGAGAGCGTCTTCAGCATCAATCCCAGGACAGAGTTCTTTCACTTGGTTCCAAGATCGGTCACTGACAAGATTTTCACCCCACCACGGAAATGCTTTGCATTGCTGAGGCCTCACTTCGTAAATTGAACATTGTTGATTCGTGTCAAGGTGGATGCAGATGCCGTCATCTTCTCGGCTTTTGAGAACAAAACGTCCATCGTATGTTTTACGAGCATCCCGTTCAAGCCAATCGTCAACCGTCAAACCCGAATGGTTGGAGATTCGTTCAGCATCCTTGGTTGATAGATAAACGATGCCACCTGGCTGGTCGCAACACTTGCCACACCCACTCTGGCAAGAAAATTTGACTCCACTCATCCACCATGGCGGCTTCATTCTTCTTCACCCGTTAGGACATTCTTTGGATGGATACGACTTAGATGGACAAGCGTATATTCTTCTTCCGATGCCTCGTCAAGGAGATCTTCTGCGGAAATCCCAATACCATCGATATTCCATTCTCCCTCAGGAGTGTAGTCATCAAGGCGCTCCACAGCATTATTGCGGTCAACAGAAGGAGATTTCACTCGGCCGATTTTCCGATTTTGTTGAACCAAATCATCGGGCTCTAAAGGCGGAAGAGGTTCGCGTTCCGGGTCCAATTCTACGAGTCGTTCCTCAAGTGCTCTCAATTCATCAGCAATCGTGATCAGTGTTTCAATATCTGCATCAGCCGCACGGTTTGCTAGCACCACCATCTGTTCCTCAAGACGGGTGAGTTCAAGCGAAGCGTCGACGCTTTCCCGGAAGGATTGGTTCATACGACTGTCAATGTGTTCATCCAAATCCACCAGGACATCTACTGCTCGTTCCGTATCCTTATTCGATATCGGTTCATCGCGAGCGATCAAATGATGCTCCCTCTCATTGACATCCAATACCGATGGACGTGATGGAGTAATGGATTCCATGATTTGGTGAACTCGCTGGTCTACAATCTGGTCACCCTTGGCGAGGAATTCGTTGCTGTCCCATTCTGGAGGTTGATATTCATCTTCCCCCCACGGTTCTATTTCGGAGCGTAGCTCAATCCCACCAGGGTCAACCGAAGAATACACTTGGTCAATCGCTTCACTGACCAATGCAGCTGCAAGGTCGTCAACACGCTGGCTCTCCAATGCCACATTTGCCGGCGTTGCCAAGGAACCAGCTCCGTCCACCAGAGCGCTGATATCATCATGATTCAAGAGGACCTCTCCACGATCAAGTGCGAGAGAAACCTGCTCCAGACGACCTTCCATGGCCCTCCAACCTGATGGTTCAAGACGCGCTAACCTTGCGAGATGTATGTCATTGAGAAGGAGATTGCGTTGAGCACAACGCCAGGTGCCGTAAGCCATGAGAGTAGCAACTGAAGGCTTGGTGAGCAGTACAGAAGAGGCTTGGCGAAGCACTTCTTTGAGCCTTGAGGGCGCAAAGGAATCCGGATGATTTCGCCCACCGACGATGACTTGAACCCCAAGGTTCAATGCATGATTTAGCAAGATGCCAAGTTGGTGGCTCCAATCATGATTTTGGGCGAATTCATGAACATCGTCAACGATCAAAGCAGTTGCTCCTGCAAGCGCATCTTGCCATTCAGGCTCCAACCCATCTAGACCAATGGCATCTGCGGCACTTAATCCCAGAACGGACCCTTCTTGCCGACGAAGCAATGCTTGTGCGGTTGCGTGAAGAAGATGGGAACAACCTCCGTGAGGTTCTGAAACAACAACAAGGGGATTGAGGTTGTTGCCAGGACGGTCTACAATGGATTCGCAAGCTTGCGTGGCCGGCAAATTTTCATCGGACACAAACCATTGCCTGAACGTCATTCGGTCAGACCATGAGATCTGTTTAGGCCAATCGCCTTGTATGTCAAGAACATTGATTGCATGAAGGGGGTTATCTTCAGAAACTGGATTTATTTCATCGGCGATAACATTCATTGAACGATCACGATTTCGGTCCAAAACATGTGCCCAAACGGGTCTACCGTCACCCTCCAAGCCCACAAAAGAAGGTTCATCGTTCCCCGATAGACTTTCGTCCTCTGGCGCCATACGACTGTTTCGTAATTTTTTCAATCGTTGTGCAACATGGTCTGCATAGGATGAATTCTCATCGAGAAAAGTCGTATGTTCGGGAAGTGAAGAGCCAAGAACCCGTTCGGCAATCAAATCATAGGTTGGTCGTTGAGGCACACCTACTTTTTGGAATAAGGAAAGGCGCTGGACTTCTACTTCGGAAGTACCGAGGAGGGTATTCAATTTTGAGTGTGCTTTTCGTGTTGGAACGGACCCAATTTGAGGTTCATTGGACTGCTGCTTAGGAGCACCGTGGAGATGAATGGAATCACGTAATTTCTCCTTCGCGTCCTCAAGAGCCATACGCAATTTTGTTGGCGCTGAACTCATGAGTCCTCACCCTTAAATTTCTTGAGAACCTCACCCTTTTCGTTGTATAGGGCTGTTGAAGTAGCATACTCCTCATCCTCCCATTTATTCCAACGTTCATACATTTCATCAATGCTTGATTCTTTTT
>CAXAHZ010000049.1:0-9225 GCA_963968875.1 uncultured euryarchaeote | reverse complement strand
TTTAGCGCCATGGTATTCCCTCATTGATAGTGAGATGGCCGGTAGGATTGGCCTTGAAGATTCGTTTTTGCCAATTCAAATTCTGTCGGGGCTGCAGGCAGGGCAGTGAAGTCGGGTGATTGCTGATTCGCAAAGCCCATTTTTTCATACACTTCGGGTGTAAACGAAAAGCCTTCTTGACCAACGTACCTGGCCCGAGACACTCGCGTGGTGATGCGAGCAAAACCATGACGCCACAAGGCCAGAGCAGTGATGGCATCTTGGCTGGTCGGGCATCCGAAGGGAAAGCGTTTGAACGGGGGGGAGAGGAGTTGGTTGGTGATTAACGACGAGCCGCTGCGCACCGCTCGCTTCTGTCGTGAAATTTTGCGAATGAGAAACCAGCGAATGGACCGGTGTGCTCGGTGCGCATAACTAACATCCTTGAGGTAACGGTCTTCAAAATCATAGAGTGTTGTCTTGATCTCAGACCAAACCGAACGCTCCATTCCATAGCCCCAGAAATGACGGTTTGTGGGGATAAGGTGGTTGAGGTGCTGCGATTGTTGAAGCAGCGGTTCATCGTTGATGGTGTAGGCCATAACGGTTCCAATATCGTTGTATTGGCGGCCCCAATCCATGATGTTGAGGACGGTTTCTACATAGGACGGCGCGAGCACCATATCGTCTTCAAACAACAGAACTCGCTCGTATCCTTGTTCGTCAAATAGGGCCCTGCGAGCATCGATAAGGTGCCGGCCGATTCCCCAATTTTCGGTTCGTGCGACCACAGTAATGTTGGCGAAAGACGATGCGTCAATTCTTTTTCGCAGGGCGGGATGATTTGACTTCGGCCCCCCATCAAGATAGACGTGAAGGTCGCAGTCATGTGCTGCTTTGTTTTCTTCTAAGCTCGTCAGCGTTTGGTCAAAATAATCGACCCGATTGAAGCCGATAAGGAGGATTGCGGTCTTCATCATGCCACCACCAAAACAGCCACAATTGAATGGTTTGCGACCGTCATGACCCTGCGTTGAGGTTCTTCTTCATGAGGATGATGCGGTTGGTGCTTCGCTCTCCCCGCGTTCTTCGCCGCTCGAGCCTTCTCCGCCATCTTCAGCCTGACTATCGGAATAAACAACACCATCGTAAGGCAGGGCATCATCTGGGATTTGTATTCGGGCTGTTTCCTGTAGCGTAGTTAGATTCGTAGCCGTGATTCCGGCAGATGAAATCGCATAGACATAATCACCCATGAAAATGGACCTGCGAATGTTGTATTCGTTCCACCAACGGTTGTTTTCACCTTGTGTGTACAGGTCGGAATGGTCCACGGAACCGTAAACGCTGAGATTGCCCGTGGTCTCATTGACACTTACGAGCATAAGTTTGGAAACATAGTCATACGACCAGTAATACCGTCCGTCGACCTCATAGTCCAAGTATCGGTATGTCGAGAGTGGGATTGCCAGAAGTTCCTTTGGCGCCCAATATTGGAAGGCCTTCGATTCGTAGGTCGCTTCTGACTGCGACCAAACCCAGCCGCGCTCGTTATCATTGGTCGGTGAGAGCCGCAAAGCAGCATCTCTGGAAGGAGCGGTTGGGTCGGTGATGTTGAACAAGGAAATTTGTGTCCCGGACCAATCAAGGCCTGTGCCGTCTTCGTTTGCTGGACTCAATCCGATGGTGAGGAGATGGTCGCGGGAAAGTGGATGAATGTAGGTGGAAACCCCAGGGACCTCGAGCTCACCTAAGATGATGGGTTTGGTCTCGTCCGAGACGTCGATGACCCAAAGCGGGTCAATCTGTTCAAACGTTACGATGTATGCACGATCTCCATCGAATCGGGCGCTCCAAATTCGCTCACCGGGAGCAATATTGCCGACTCGTCCCGCTTCAATAAGGATCTGTTCTTGCGTTTCTACGTTCATTGAGCGAACAAGGGTCACAAGTTGTGACGTCATCGGCTCGGGGTCTTCCATCCACCATCGAGCCCATTGCCCAACCGTGGTGGCAACACGCAAAACACCTTCATGCTCTGAGAGTGCGAATTGGTTGACAACCGTTCCATTAATACGCCCTGAACCGGTGTAAAGAGTCGCATCTCCGCTGATGTCAAAGGTGTGGAGGTTGGTCATCTCATCAACTTCATCGTTCCCCCAAAACCACCACCAGTCAAAGGCACTTTCAGCGAGGACCAGAAGGTCTTGCGACGCATAGACTTGAGGGTAGGTTCCGACCACATGGTCGACTTCAAAATCAAATTCTGTGGAAGTAAGGTCCAATGAAAATATACTGGAGATGCCGCGATTGAAGCCTTCATTTGGGGCGACAAAGTCCGAACATTCTCCATCCGTCATTTTGTGCGTTGTTACCGTTCCGTTACTGTATTCATACACCTGTGGAAGAAGATCTTCCACGGTGAGATTGGCGAGCGCTTGGCGGTTGTCTTGGATGGTTTGCCAAGCTACCTTTTGACGAATTTCTTTGCGCAACGGGTCGTCGTAATCAAGATTCCAGTACCCGGTGGGGAGGTCGAGCCAGGTGCGCAACCCCTGGACGTCCATCCATGCGTGGCTCACCGTTCGAACGGTGCCGTTAACCTCCCTTGCAGTAATGTAGGTTCCTTCAATGTACAATTCCCGTTCAATTTCAGGCTCACTGCGGTTCTCGATATCGTAAACTGTGAATTTGGTAAGGCTTGAAATTCTCCAATCACCGTAATCTCCATCCCAGCCCATTTCTTCTACCACAGGATTACTTCGGGAGAGGCCCCATGGGCTCAAGGTTGAGATGACGACCAATTTGTCCCCATTCAACATCATTGCTTGAGGCGTGCCCTCTATCGTTGTGTTAGAAAGGTCGGTCAATTGGCCGTACTCAGGAACGCCAAAGATGTGTAATTTTTGGCCTTGAAGATAGTAAATATTGTAGCCATCGGTTTTGACAAAGTCGGCTTCATCAACGCCCGACTCTTGGTTGTTGGTGCCTGAGTAATCCTCTCCTTCTACCCGTGTTGGAGTCTTGCTAGGCTGGGCTGCGCTACCCCCCTCTGCGTTGCTTGCAGTATCGGCAACCATTTCCATATCACCCTCTATCCGAATTATTCCACCGTAGTAATACTGCTCGGCTGCGGCTTGCAGGAGTTGTATCCGATATTCTTCTTCAATGGAGTTTTTCAGAGAACGTTCCAAGTCTTCACAATCGTCGTAGCCTTGCAGTTGTGGCGAGCCGATACTTCGTGCTGGGATTTCAGACCAATTGTCGGGTAGCGTCACGTCTGGGACTTCAACATCAGGTTCAATGGCACTGAGACAACCCGCTCCAAAAAACATCAACATGAGAAGAACTGCGATGGCTGGCTGATGTTTCATGCCCTTTACTCAATGTGCATCGGTTATGAAATACTTGGTGCATTGAGTCAACAAAACACCCTATGTTGTCCCTTAAACCGGCAGTAGTTCGTAGTAATACGCAGCCGCCCCGGCGATCAAAACAACGATGAGAAGAAAGGCGCCACGTTTTTTCCAACTCTTCTTTTTCAAGGAAGGTGATGTTTCGGCCACGATCACTGCCGGAAGAGGGAGGTCGGGAAGGATAAGGTCCGGTAGGGGCAGCGGCATTTGAGGCATCATAGCGCCGTCATCCGCTTCTATTTTGACGCGTTCTTCCGGGTATAGAGAATCCAAGTCTTCCAACCCTGGGGCTTCGGGGATTGCTCCAAGAATTGCACTCCATGAGGTTTCAAGGGACTCCGCTGATATCGGCTTTTGCAAGCATGCAACGGCTCCAGCAGAAAAGGAAGCATTGCGAGCAAGTTCGGCTGTGCGGCTTGAAGCTACGAAAACGATGCGTTGCTCGCCCCCGTGCTCGCGCATCTCTAAGGCTGCGAGATGCCCATCAAGAGATGGAAGGTCAAGTGATAAGACAACCAGTTCCGGGTCAATACGTATGTATTCATCAACGGCTTTATCTCCGTCTTCACAAACTTCAATGTTGAAATTCTTCGTCTTGAAGAGGTTGGTAAGGCGCATTGATGACATCGGGTTGTTGTCCACAATGAGGACCGTTGGGGCTGAATCATCATCCACGTCGGTAACAAGGCCCATACCAATCAAAGCATCGCACAGAGTCCTTGCACATCAAACAACCGCTATTCTTCTTCCGAAGACGCTGATGTTGAGAGGTCTTCAACCGGGCCGTCTTGTGGTTGATTGAACGTTTCACGAATCACTTCACTCTGCGCTTGCTCTTCTTGCCTCTTACGATGAAGTTGTGGAGCCTTTGTAAACTGCATTTGTAATTCGCTGATGACCGTTCGAAGCATTTGTGTTTCTTGGGTCGTCAGGTTTCCCAAGGTTTTTTTCTGAAACATTCGCAAGACTTCAATTCCTTCCTTTGCTTCCAAAAGATTGTAGTGAAATGCATTTTCTTGGTCCGGTAAAAAGCCCATGTGAAGCATGGTTGACCGTTGTAACATCTGAACGATTTGAAAAAATCGGGCCGAATCTTCATCTGCAAACATATCCGCCATGAGTGTATGGAGGTGGAGGGGGTTTTTCTCCTCTGCGCTCATTCAAAGAGCTGGTCTAGCAACCACTGTGGGTCAAATTGTAGAAGGTCATCGTAACCTTGACCTGTTCCAGCGAAGACAATCGGTCGGCCTGTTGCGTATGCGATGGATAACCCAGCTCCGCCTTTTGCGTCGGTATCCATTTTGGTGAGAACCGCCCCATCAAAGCGCATGATTTCTTGAAACATTTTTGCCTGTTCAACCGCATCGTTACCTGCAAGGGAATCGCCTACGAACAACGTAAGATGTGGGTTCGTGACCTTACGAACTTTGTTGAGTTCATTCATGAGGTTGGTTTTATTCTGCATTCGGCCGGCCGTGTCAACAAGGACAACGTCAATCCCCTTCGCTTTGGCTGAATCGATCGCATCCCTGGCAATGGCGGCTGAGTCGCCTCCTCGTTGGCTTGAAACACAGCGTATTCCAAGGGTTTCGCAATGAGATTCCAATTGCTGAATAGCGCCCGCTCGGAATGTATCTCCGGCTGCAGCGATAACACTGATGTTCTTGTCCAAAAGGCGTTTGGCAATTTTCGCTGCTGTCGTCGTCTTTCCTGTCCCGTTTACGCCGACCAACATAATGACAACTGGCGCATCTCCGGCGTCAAGAAAACCCTGAACGGAGGCATCAAAATCCCAATAGCCGGCCTCCAAGAGGCCGTGTAAGGCTCGCTTAAGCGCTGCTTCGAGAACTTTAGGGAGTTGCGCTCCTTTCCTCAGGCGTGAGCCAACCAGTGCGGATCTCAGACTGTCAATAATGGCACTCGTAGCGTGCTGAGAAATGTCCGATTCAAGCAGAACCCATTCCAATTCTTCCAGTAAATTATCCAATGCTGCGCTGGGTTTGATGATTCTGCCGCCTTGGCTTACGACACCACCGCCGAGATCGATGTCCAGTGTCGCACCTGCTTCAGTTTCTAACGTTGCAGATTGCGTTGATCCCTTCGGTGCTTGTTTAACTTGGACGAGTTGGCGCCCGGTGGTGGTTCGCATCATGGTGAGGTCAACTTTGGAGCCTTTTGGGCGGGCGATGTCAACTGCGCCACGTTTTTTCATGGCTTTTGCTGCTTTTGCAACCTTCTTTTTGCGTTCTTTTTCCTGCCGCTCAATGAATTTCCGTTCTTTTTTACTCATGGCGATAGGCGCCATGGGCTCGTCGTCGTCCCATTCATCCCAATCGTCATCTGAAGCCGCTGCCTGAGTTGGTTCTTCATTGATTTCAATCGATTCCAAATCGTCCCAATCATCAGTAGAATCTTGCTGAACGGGTGCTTTAATCAGGTCTTTTGCCTCTTGTGAATCTGCATCGGCTGAAAGTGCATGTTCATCCACCTCGCTTGCAACTTCACGGACTCGTTTACGGAATTTGTCAAACAGTCCCATTCAATCACCTCAGTCGTCCAATGTTAAATCATTGCCAAACATACCTCGTTTACGGCCTCGGCGGTTTGGCTTTGCAGGGGCGTCCTCTGGTTCTTCAATTGGTTGCTCTTGCTGCACAATAGGCTCTTTTGGCTGAGCGGTTTGCGCTTGAAGTTGTTCTGCTGCGGTGTTAAACGCTTGGGCTACGTTTGCAAGGTTTGTTTCGGTTTGTTCGGCTTGCGCCTGCAATTCATCTCGCAGATGTTGAATGTCCGCTTCGCGTTCTTTCGTAATGGCGTGGGCCTCGGACCAATACCGTTCACCAAAAACGCCAGCACCTAAATCCACCAAAGCAATGCCCTCATCGCTACCTTGGTGTTTGTAATGAAGGCTGACTCCTGAACCAATTGAGACGTGACTGGACGCATTGTTGGGGTCTTCATGGGCCATCAATGCATTAAGCGCCCCCGCTGTGATGTTATGTTCTGAAAGTACAGCATCAACTTGTTCCATACGCAGATGTATCTCATCAAGGCGCTTGCGCAATGCTTCAACATCCTTGGCCATACGTTGCAACTGGCTTCGGTCTACCATGGGGCTCAAACCTTCCATTCACTGGGAGTTGAAGAAGGCGACGATGGGGTCGTTCACTCTTCTTCCTTCGCTACAGTAATCAAGCCGCCAGCGGCAGCAATTTGGTCACGGAAAGCGTGAAGAATTTGAGGTTCGGTTGAGGTTCGTGGGTCGATTTCGGAAACATCAGCAATGAGGATCTTGCGGCGCTTTGCACGGTGGCGAGAGCCAATAATGGAGTATGTTTTAGCGGTTGCTTGTTCAGCATCTTCTGCAGGGAAATCGTACGAAAATTCCTGCCGTTGGCTACCAAAAGGTGCCGTTCCTGTCACTCGATAGGCCTTCATCGGTCCGAGCGACCTGCCTTTCATCCTTAAACGCGTTGGCGCGAGTTGAGGGGACAAATTACCGCAAGATTGAGACAAAGGTGCGCTTTGGATAAGCCATGTCGAAGGTATGGGCTGTCGTTGTTCTTACCTTCATACCCTTGGTTTCAGGAATGTATGCTCCTCCCGTTGACCAAGAACTACCAACAGAATTTGATGGCCGGGAACGCCTGCTGGTGTTGGAACACGATGTCTGGGCCACAGAGGATTGGGCTCAACTGGTCGACCTCGGTATTTCGCCTTTGAGGGTGACTGCGCCAAATTCGATGCTTGTGTGGGTTCCTGAAGGCGTTGTAATTCCCCAGCATTACTCCGTGGAGGTCTTGAATGACGCTGTCTGGAAGCCAGGCATTGTTGAAGATTCTATTGAGCCAGATAATGTCGTTCGTGTTGTTTTCGAGCCCCGGCTACCGGTGGATGTCAAAGTGGAAATCGCTGAAATATTGGAAGATTTAGGTGGAGCGATCATCGATGGAGATGTAGGTCCCCTCTTGCCCGTCCCTACATCAATACAAATGAAATTTCCAAACCGATTTACCCTGCATCAAGCCCTGGAGGTTGATGGTATTTTGTGGATTGAACCGGTATTGAAAACCGTTGGAAGAAACGGTCAAAGTGCCTCCCTGCACGAACACGGTCAACTCGCAAGCCATCCCTTTTGGGAACTCGGCCTAAACGGCACTGGCGTCGTTCTAGGAATGGCTGACAGCGGCCTTGACGCTGACCATGCATGCTTCAGAAATGCAACCACGGACACAAGCGAGCATGCTGAAGTCGGTTCTCAAAACCCTGCTGTCGGAACGTTTGGTGAGGCACATCGGAAAATTTTGCTCCTGAATACGAGTATTGATGAAAACGACACGCCCGGTCATGAAGATTACCGACACGGAACGCATGTGGCGGGCACATTGGGTTGTTTTGATGTCTCAGATTTCCGAACAGGGAGCCTCCCCTTGAACGGCTCATCGCTTTCTCATGGTTCGACATTGATAGTACAGGACATTGTTTCGTCCGAAGGGTGGGTTGCGCCTTCTGTGGACGAATTATTGTATGAGTCATCCATGCACGGTGGATTGATTCATTCAAATTCATGGGGCGATGCTACGACTGCTTACACCGAACGTACGGCAAACTTTGACGGCTTCGCCAAAGCAATGCCATGGTCGCTTGCCTTTATTGCTCCAGGAAACTCTGGCTCTGGCGTTCTCGAGCCCGCAAACGGTCGCAACGTGGTATCTGTTGGAGCATCGACCAAAGCAGTCGATGGCCAGCGATGGGGTTCATCTGCATACGGTCCAACCGAAGCTGGGACAGACGGAATATTCATTCTCGCAACAGGAGGGAGCGTCCAATCTGCTGGAGCAGATGGCGATTGGTCTTCAAACAACAATAACCTCCGAACATCATCAGGTACGAGCATGGCGACTCCGGCAGCAGCTGGAGTGGCGGGCCTCGTTCAACAAATGTACCAGGATGGGTGGTTGACTGGATCGTACGAAACGGTACATGAACTCCCTCTTTCAGCGATTCAACCCTCCTGGGCCGGGCAAGCAGTGAACAACAATACTACACTTCTACTTGGTCCTGGTTTTACACCGTCTGGCTCTCTTGTTCGTGCAACGTTAGCGCTTGCATCATCCCCCCTCAATGAAGGTGAACGAAACAATGGCTTAGGAGGAAATAATTTACACAATCAATACGATGGCTGGGGGCGATTGAATCTCAGCGCTTTATTCGACCCAACGTCAGTGGAAACTGGCAAAAACACTGCTCCGGTTGATGATGTTTGGGCACATGACAGTTATCGGCTCGCCGGCACAACTCCATCGCATTGGATGGAACAGTACGGAGGGCAGCAGAATAATTTGTCTGGGTTCATGGAAGTATCTTGGGACGGTTCAGATGCCCTAGGTCCTTTTCTCAAAACCGGAGAGCGATTTCAACAACGGTTTACGCCGATTGAGAACTCTGACGTGGCTGTTCGTCTCGCATACCCCGCCCAGCCTGAGCCTTCAATGGTCGATGACCTTCAACTCCGAATCATCCTTCCTGACGGCAAGGTGATGATTCCTGACCGAATCCAGGCAGATGGAGCCCCTACCCTATTCAATACCTCATTTGCTGATTTTGATGATTTTGCGGCTTTTCCCAGCAGCAACGAAACGACCGTTGGAATCAATATTCCACATGAATTGCTGACCAATCATTCATACTTTGATGTGGAAATTGTTGCACGGTATGTAGCGCCCGGAGGGAGTGAGAGCAGTGTTGGGCTCAATGGAGACCGAGTTGGGTTTGGGCTGGTCATCAAGGGCGTTGACCGGGACAGTGACGATCATCTTGACGGAGATGG
>CAXAHZ010000048.1:0-9324 GCA_963968875.1 uncultured euryarchaeote | reverse complement strand
AGGACAGAGGTGGTCACGCTTGGCGAAATAGTAGCGGTACTTGCTGGCGTCCCTGATGCATCTGCCCAACCACTGACCGAAGATACACCAACGGAGAAGTCATCACTGGAGAGTCCCGTATTTTTGATCAGGTAGGTGAGCGTCGTGCTCTGACCCGGCTGAATACTCCGGTCTTGAGCGGGCGTTACCTCTGCGTTGAAATTTGAGAACACCACGTTGAAATCCAAAAATTGTACCGGGCCTGTCCATCCTACTCCTGTAGCAGTCATTGTGCCAACGACGGCCCATTCCCCGGTGAGGCTTGTCGCATCAAAATTCAACGAGACAATTGACGGCGTTGCACCGCCGTTGTAGAGGCTACCTGGTCGGATTACGGGGACGGTGGCGGAGGTTTCACTGAAGACCGCTCCGCTGACTGTATTGGTAAAATCAAGTGTGTAAGATGCTGAGAAGTTCTTGACACCATCGTTGCGAACATTGATTGAGTAATCGTGAACGGATTTTGACCACACCACCGATGTTTGCCCGGCAGCTGGTTCTGGAATGTCGATGATGCTTGGGACGGACGCAGCCTGCGTAAGAGTCACATCGATGAGCAACTGTTCTTCGTTGTTAGCGTTGTTAACGTCGTTGGGCGAACTGACTTTTGCCTTGAGTATCTGATCCGGACCGAGCGTTGCAGCCCATGAAAACACGATCATGTTGCTGCTTGCCCCGCTTGCGATAATACCAAGGTCGGTTGTACCGACAACCGCATCTCCGGAAGTAGCTGTGCCTTGGTGCAGTAAAGATAAGGAGGCTTGACCTGCGACAAGGCCGATATTTTGTACTTGAATCCGAACGATGTGAGTGGCTGCTTCTGCGACAACCGTTCCACCGTCTAGAATCGAGCCTGCATCATCCAAGGTGAACGATGTTACAACGAAATCCGGTGTTGTTCGGGCTCCATCCTCTGCCATGGTCAACGGCGCCATGCTGGTGATGAGCAACAAACCAACCAACATGAAGGGCAAGGTACGTTCAGACACCGCCGGCACCTCCATTTGGTTTTACAAACCGGTCGATGGTAACGTTCTTTCCTTGACGTTTCCACTGAGAGAGAAGTTGATTGAGTAGATGCTCGTGCTCTTCTTCAGATATACCGAGGCGTCGGCGCTCCTCCCACAACAACAACTGTTCAGTGCGGGTGAGCAGTGCGTCACGGAGATAAAGTTCCAGTGTACGCCTGTAAGCGTCTCTGTCGGAGATAGCGTAAACTATCCCCTCACCCGGCACTTGATCGGCCCGAGTTTGAATGAGATTCCCCAACATGAGGGCCTCATCGTAAGAAAGGTGGCGTTTGTCCAGATCTGTTTGGATAGAACTAGCAGATTCTTGAAGGGCATACTTGGTCGCAGCACGCTGAATCTTCTTGAAATGACGGCGCGCTTTCCGAGACATACGTGCGCCGACCATGGCCATTACGGTGACCTGCCGGTTATTGAAAGAATCGGTTCAAAGGCTTGATTTTATTCAATATAAGTAAATTTAAACCCGTTATGAATAAACCGGCCACTGAGGTTTATTTCAAAACATAACATTGGCCCATCCGCACCGATGCAATGGGTTTAGGAGGATGGAGTGATGGGAGGAATCATGACCGACCCAATTACCCTCAATCAAGGAGACAATGCCCCGCTGTTCAGTGTTTCGGATAACGAAGGCAACATGCATGACTTGTCGGAATACATGGCACAAGGAAAACAAGTCATCCTCTACTTCTATCCGAAGGACTCCACGCCGGGCTGCACCACGCAAGCATGTGACTTCAGAGACAATATGGCAAGGTTACAATCCGAAGGATACGTCGTACTGGGTGTTTCCAAAGACTCTCCAGCCTCCCATGGGCGATTCATCTCAAAACAGGAACTCAATTTCCCTCTGCTCGTAGACGAGGGATTGGAACTTCACAACGCCTTTGGCACATGGAGGATGAAAAAGAACTACGGTAAAGAATACATGGGCTGCGCTCGCTCTACATTTGTCATCGATTCCGATGGGACGCTGGCATGGTGCAGATACAATGTCAAGGCGAAGGGGCATGTTGGCATGCTCATGCGAGAACTCTCTCTCGGCGAGTGAGGTCGTTTGATGACCGAACTTCCACTCTCAGGCCAACGGGTTGCACTTCCTGATGGAGCTGTTGCTTGGTGGCCTTGTCATATTGGAAAAAGAAGTTCGGTTGGCATGAATACCTCCATTGGAGCACTGGCCCATATCGGGCAAGACGTCAAAATAGGCAAGGATTGTAAAATTCAAGGCGCTGCTTACATTGCCGATCGTTCTGTACTCGAAGACTGCGTATTTGTAGGACCCAATGCAACGCTACTCAACGACCGCTATCCTCCTTCAGGAGATGCGGAGAAATGGTCACCAACACATGTTGGAAAGGGGGCTGTCGTTGGAGGAAACTCGACCGTCGTGGCTGGATGCAATATTGGAACTGAAAGCGTTCTTGGAGCAGGTTCTGTCCTCACAAAGCATCTTCCACCACGAGAAGTGTGGGCTGGCAATCCTGCCCGTTTTCTCATGACCCGAAGTGAATACGAAAATAAGAGGACGGTGAACTAGATGGATGAACAAACAATTGTGACGGAGTTTCTCAAGCGCTGCAATACCTATGCTAAAGCGTCAATTGATCGGAAAAAAGAACGTGGTGAGCATGAAGACGTCACCCGATGGGAATCGTATGTGGAATTTAATCAGCATGCCATAGATGAAATCGCTGACGGTACTTTGGATCGTTGGTTTGCTCAGCCACCGGAAAACATGCCTCCCCTTCACCGGTTAGAGGTTGATGAAATGACTCATTTGGATCGTAGTATTTGGCTCAACAGCGTACTTTCGCCTCGGCCGGTCGTCATTGCTGGAACTCATGATGGAAATGGAAATCGGAATTTCGCTCCACTCTCGTCAGTGATGGCAGTCTCCACCGCACCGCCATACCTAACGGCTTCATTTTCAGTTCACAAGGACGGACGCCACCGGGACACGCTAACAAATATCCGAGACACAGGTCGTATTCTACTCAACATGATGCCTGCCACACAACGAGGGGCTGAACTCGTTGATGAAACTGCGACACCACTGCCTCAAGGGGACGATGAGGGATTGCTTGTAAACGACCTCAAAACCGTTGATGGCCAGCCCCTTATCATGTCTGAATCGGTTGCAGCGATCGAAGCAGAATACGTAGAAGAGCATGAACTCCCTGGTGCTGTAGCCCGTATTGCTGTGTTACGCGTTAACGCAATTTGGTTCTCAACAACAGCAATTCCGGTTGGCGGCCTGGCTGTTCTTTGTCAACACGGAAGAGACGACATGACACCTGCACCCAACGGGTGGAAAAAGCGAGTTACCAAACACTATGGCTGAGAGTTCAGATCCTGCCATACCTGGTTTAATCCTGCGTCAAGGGATGTGGAACATTGCCATCCAAGCAGTTGCTCCGCTGAATTGCAATCAGGTACACGCCGCTTGGAGTCTCCGAAATACCCCTCTGTCCCAACTCGTGTAGCGATTTGAGATTCCGTTATCTTTACAATTCGCTCCGACAATTCCAAGATACTCACCTCTTCTGAACTGCCAATGTTGAATGAGCAACCTGAAAGTGAGTGCTTGCCATCGATGGAATGGGAGCGCTCACCCGCTAAAACGAACCCTTCGACCACATCATCAATGTGGGTGAAACTACGCGTTTGAAGTCCATTTCCATGTACGTGGATGGCTTCTTGAGAACGCACTGCATGAAACATCATTCCGACCACTTGCCCGTAAGAATCACCAAGCAATCGTGGACCATACGCATTGAATGGACGCACAACTCGTGCATCAAGACCCGATGAGACTGCGTTTTGAACAGCAAGTTCCCCGAGGTATTTGCTGCCTCCATAGGAATGCCGTTGATGTTCATGTGATGAAGGAAAAACGGCACTGGACCGTTCTCTCAAGGGCATTTTAACCGTGTCTCCAAAGGCTTCAGGAGAAGACGCAAACACATATCGGGAACCCCATCGTTCGGCTGCTTCAAGGGTTTTGAGTGTTGTATTGATGTTGACATCAATGACGGTTCTAGCGGCTTCATGAAACCATTTTGTGCCATTGATAGCTGCGAGGTGATGTACGAGTTCAAAGCCGCCAAGTACCTTTTCGCAATCGTCCAATACATGTTCTTGAGACACATCGCCTTCTACAAATTGGAACATTGGATGAGCAGCGAGAGAATCCAGATGGTCTTTTTGTCCGCGAAACAGATTGTCAACTCCAACGACTTGATGGCCATCTTCAATCAAGCGTTCGCAGAGTGATGAGCCTATGAATCCTGCAGCACCGGTGACGAGCACCCGCATGGTCAAGCATCCACCTTTACTCGTTCAAGAACAGTAAGGGATACCTTTGAACCAGTCCTACGTAATTCAACGATGTCTCCGTTGTTAATGGCCATGCATGGGTCTTGGTCAAAGCCGTGTCCGTAAGGAAGTCCGAGCAGGGAACATGCAGGTAGAGTCAACGCACACACGTCTCTGTTAACAATGGCCTTTGGGCCTTTTCCAGTGTACAACAATCCCATGAGGACATATGGAGCTACGGTTGAACCGGAGCCCTTGGGATAAATCAACACGGTATCCTCAATCGCCTGTCCATCCAAAGGATGGCCCGGTTCCTCAATAACGCCTGAATCTCGATTTACGTAGCCGAGGTATGTAATTGGAACGTCGCTCACCATCGCAGGGCCTTTGATCACATAATCGTCTTGGGAATTGAGGCCTCCCCCGATCAGGCTGGATTCACCCGTCTGGTGGGTTTTATTGGTCGCATGCTGGGGTTGTTCCTTGGCTTGCAATATTGGACGTTCCCCCTCGCTCAGCGTTGGTTCAAACGCATGCATAACACAGGACTGGATGGGCATTACGCTCGTTGGTAGACGATTGAGCCCACTGGTCAAATAATGCTCTGCCTTGAGTGAATTGGTAAGGATATGATTGTACTTGGAGCGATTGTAAGGCGTCACCTCTGGACATGTGTCTTTGAGTATCAGTGCACCTGCGTCTTCAAGCAAGTCCAGTGAACCGTCTGACCGAGCCAAATCATAGTTTTCACCCGAAGTAAACACCCATAAACGGAGATCTGGAATGCGTTTTCCCATTTCCATATGGGAGCGAACCGCTGAGGCGGTGGTCCTTATTTCTTCGAGACTTGCTTGTGGGCAACCAATCACTACAAGGTCAACCTGACCGGTTGGCGCCAATTCTTCGTATCGTTTTGCGAGGTCTTCCTCGCCAAAGGTCAATACGCCTTTCCAACCCTGTTCCGGTGGACTCCACCCGCTTTCAGTACGCGTAAGAGGCGGGTCTTGTGAATGTCCGTCAGCCCACAAAAGAGCACATCCATAATTTGCTGCCGATGCAGTGAGTGCCTTTTTTGATGCAAAACTGATGTAAGAAGGCAGGCCGGTTACCAAAGGCATCGGTCCAAATGGCATGTCCCATTCAGGCCGAACCTGTTTTCCAATCCAATCTCCAAGTATTGACCAATCCGACAGTTCAGTCAATTCCGCCTCTACATTAACCAACAAATTCGGAATGCGATGCTGCGGGAGATGAAGGCCCCATCTGGGTGCATAACCCGTCAAAGCAGTTGCTAGGGCGGAGAGCCCAGATTCACGATTTGTGATAAGCGACGTCCATGTGTTGGAAAAACATACAGCATTGGATTCAGCCCAGGAAGCAATTCCCGAACCATCATCAATTCCTCTGTCATATGGCGTGCATGAGAGCGTTGCTTGTATGCCGAGTTGCTCGTAAGCTTGTATGATTTCAAACTGTTGTTCAAGGAAATTAGGCCAAGCAATATCCATCTCGTCCATCTTTTCATGGTCGCATCCAGCAGAATTCAGCGTCGTAGGAATGGATACTTTCCCATCGTTTGTTGCAGATAGGTCTGCTAAGAATTGACGAAGACCGTGCCCCCCAGTGATGACAGAAACTCCCGAAACGTGAGCGTGAACGGCTTCAACAAAACCATCCGCCCGTGCGGTTTCAGCAAGGTCAAGGACCAAACGTGCGGCTTTTTGTCTCGTGGGACCTTCTGAGCCGTTGAGTTGGGCGAGCAACCGGTCAGGCATGTCCATACCAACGCCAAGACACGCCGCTTCATCAATTCACCCCCTCATGACAAAACATAACGGTATAATGAACGGGAACAAGATTGAATCCCATGAAGGTGTTGACAACACGATGGTACCGGCGCAAGAACGAGGACAAAGCGATTCTACTGATGGTGAAGATGAACAACATGAACGAAGTCAGCAGGACGAAGAACGACCAAAACGCAAGTGGGTCATTTTACAAGCAGTTTTGCTCATCGTCGCCTTAGGTTTAGCGGGCTACAATCATTATTTGTTGACACATTCAGGCGAAAAAGGCCCATCGGAAAACATGGTTTTGGAAAGTGTTGAGATTGTAAGAGGAGACGAGTGCAACGAAGGAGGAGTCAAATTCCAGGCGGGGATTGACGAGAACGGCAACCTCCTCCTTGATGATGATGAAATCACCACCTCAACCGTTCTTTGCAATGGAAATCAGGGCGCTACAGGGGGCTCGGGAATCGGGGGTTCAGACGGTATATCAGCGATCCAGCCGCTCGTTAATACAACGCAATTACCACCCGGAGATACGGCGTGTCCATCTGGCGGCTCGATTGTTATCACCGGCCTGGATGACGATCGGAGCGGCGCCCTTGATGAACAAGAGGTGATGAGCCGTCATACCATCTGCAACGGAATAAACGGAACGTCAGGAAGTGACGGTACCGCCGGTCTCAACGGCCTCGACGGCCTCAATGGAACCGAGGGAGCCTCCGCCCTTATCGAACGTTATGATGCACCAGCATACCTTTGCGATCATGGTTTTGTTTTGGATTTTGGAATTGATAACGGTCAAGGCCTAGGGACGCCCTTTGACGGTTTGTTGCACGACGACGAAGTGAAAACATCGCTCAAGTTTTGCTTTGTTCCGATGAATTCCGAACGAATAACAGACATTGCTGAAGATAGTACTGACTCTTTTACAGCAACATGTGAACAAGGTGGCTTTCTGTCAGAGAGCCACCGATTGATCTTTGCCGCTACCGATGGCGTAAACGGATGTGAATTGTACGTCAGCAACGGGACGGCTGATTCTTCCAGACTGCTGGTCAACATCAATCCAAGCGGAGAAAGTAAGCCCGGGAAGGAAATTGGGTTTACGGTGCTTGAAAACAGTGACGAGGAAGTGTTGATTTTTGATGCAGACGACGGAACAAATGGTAGACAAATCTGGGTTACAAACGGAACGGAAGCTGGAACGTTTTTGCTCGGTGAATCGCTCATGGATGGACCGGTTCCATGGATGGGTGGCGTCGTACTGCGTTCTGTCCAGCAGAATCTTCTTTGGACCAACGGAACAGAACTCATACCTCTCACCCATCATCCAATATGGAACTCAACGACATCAACTGCAATCACCAATTCCTTGTCGGGTCTTTCCTCACTGGGAAGTGGTATGCTTCACGCAAAAGATGGGACATTATGGTTCAATGCTGAGGATTCAAACACAGACGACGAAGCCTACTCCCTCAACATACAAGGAGTCCTTACCCATTGGGACCTCAATCCAAATTCAGGAACAACCTTCGTTGATTGGGTAAGTTCGCAGAACGACCTTTACGTCGTGGCCAACCGAGGGACGGTTCATCAATTGGCCCGTTTAGGACATAACGGAAGTTCGCAGTGGCTGACCAACCTTGCTCCTGTGTCGGGCGATACACACATGGCCGATGTTCTTGGTTTACATCTGGTCAATACAACATTGGTCTACGATGCTCGCCTTTCGGGAAGCGATTCGAGGTTGTGGGCCACCGATATTTCTTCAAGCGCGACCGTTCAACTTTCAAACATAATTTACGCCCCTGGCAGTTCACTTGGAGGTGTTCTTTCCAACCACGGTTTGATGTTTGATTGTTTTATCGCAGCCCATGGAACTGAACTTTGCATGACCGATGGAAGCCCCAACGGTACATATCTCATCAGTGACGCAACGCCCGGTGTAACCTCATCAAACCTTGTTGCGGCAGTCGGCTTAGGAGAGTACTGGTTGCTTCTCGCATCGGGTTACGATGGGGTGACGTCAAACGGCGTGTCGTTATGGTCTTCGGATGGAACTGAACTTACCTTACGCTACAACCCATGGCAAGGAGCGAGCAATTCATCTCAAGCCGGTAGTTACGGTGGTCTTCTTGTAACGTCTACTCAGGTGTTGTTCATTGCTCATGATGGAGCGACTGGACATGAATGGCACCGTTGGAGTCATGGAGAATTATCCGATGATTGGATCGTTTTCAACGGTCAATAGACGATGGAGTCCGCCCTATACAGTAAGAACATGACACACCGATGACGTAATCCTCTGACTTTTGTTCAGATGGCGAGAGAGGTTCTCGGCAGGCAAAACACAGGACTGCATCGGTCTCAACCAGTTCTGGACTTACTGCAACCCGTTGGTCAAATACGAAGCAGTCTCCCTTCCAATGGGCACCACCTACAGATTCAAAGTAACCGAGAACACCTCCCTTGAGTTGTTTAACATTGGTAAATCCGGCTTTTAGCATAATGACACTCGCTTTTTCACAGCGGATTCCCCCAGTACAAAACATGACGATTTCTTCATCTTTCATTGATTGAGGAAGTTGTTCAATTGCTTTAGGGAATTCACGAAAGGTCTCAATGTCAAGGTCAATGGAGTTTTCAAACGTACCAACTCGTAATTCGTAGCCATTTCGTGTATCAAGAACATGGACGGGGCGGCCTTCATCAAGCAACGCCTTGAACGCTTCAGGTTCTATCTCATCGCCCGACAATATCGCCGGTTTGACCTCGTCAATACCAACGGAAATGATTTCACTCTTTTTCCTGACGTTCATCCTGTTAAAGGGCTGATAATCGGTAAAGGACAATTTCAGAGGTATGTCAATAAAACGTTCATCTTTCTCGAGTTTACTTACGAAGTGTTCAATGGAAGATTCCACTCCTGCCAAGAAGAAATTAATTCCTTCGGGAGCCAAAAGAATGGTTCCCTTAAGTCCAAGGTCATCACAAATACTACTGAAATAATGCTGGAGATGATCGCGATCATCAATGTCAACAAAGCGGTAACCTGCAATGTTGTGTATTGAACCCGCCATGGTTGCCCGTAATGCCGTGGCTTCTTGACTCCACCGACGTTACAATGAACTTCGCCAGTCATGTCT
>CAXAHZ010000047.1:0-9376 GCA_963968875.1 uncultured euryarchaeote | reverse complement strand
CCCTCCTTTGTGAGCATCACTCCTGTTGCAACATGCGGTTGGAGTGAGTTAAACGAAAGGCTCTCTGCTGAAGTTTTGATTTCTCCAAGGTCTTGAAACATTGCCGTAAATTGAACCCTGATCGGGTCCCATTCAGATACATGGTATTCCATACCTTTTGCCAAACGCATGCGGTTAAAGACATTTCATATGCCGACAATCACGACTCGAGACGTTCAATACAACCTTGGCCCCTTCAATGACTCTCAATCCCTTGACAACTCGGATAACGGCTGACGCAGTGCGTCATCGCAAGCGGCCCTCAGGCCGTAGCGAGAACCTATGGGTTCACTCTGAAGTTTCTTCAGGTACTTCTTCTGAAGCATCTTCTGAAGGGGTTTCTTCCATAGCGCTTTCATGGTCTTTGACCTCTTCCTCATCCTCGTCAGGGGCATTTGCAGCGGAGATCATTCCAATAGCGATAAGAGCGATTCCACCAATCCAGAAGAGAAGTGTGAGGTAGTCGATTGGGTGGTCAAAGTTGGTCCAATAAGCCATGCTGTCTTGATTGGTTACAATTGAACTCTCCATGGTTTCTGCATCGCTGGTACCTATCATCGATGAAGACTCGATCTGGAACACAGGAACCAAATCAGACATGCTCGGTTCGCTTGCGAGGTTGGTGTGCGCACGGGTGTCCAAGTAGAACGTTGAAGTTGAGTCTCCGGCGATGATGAGTCCGGAGAGTTGTTCTGCTTTCATGGTGATGTCGCTACCAAAGTAAACTGGAAGTGCACCAGGTGTTGCATCCAACAAGGAGTAGGTTTCCAAGAGGTTCGCTTGGATGGAACGCTTTGTTGGATTGACAGAAGCCGAACATGTGTCGACAGGGATGTTCTTCACAGTTCCAGTCCCATCGCAGGTGACTTCAGCAATTGCGTAACCGTTCACATCAACAAGGTCGCCAGTTCCAGTGAGGAATCCTCCTGTAGTGTTGGCGAGGGATTCAGGTGCAATGAGGCCAAAAGTTGCTGCGAACATGGCATCGTTGCGCCATGAAAGTTGTGCGGAGCCGTCTTCAAGCAAGGTTTCACCTTTGTCACAGGTATCGGATTCTCCAGTACACATGGTGTAGTTGGTTCCGTCTCCGTTTGCAATTCCTGCTGAGCCGTAGTAGGTGGCGTTGGTCTCAAGAGAGGCCCATCCAGCTGACATGTCCATTGGATTTCCAGTGGCCAAAAATGCGCTAACAGGGTCGTGCCATCCGAGCAACCAACTGTTGAAGGATTGCGTGAGGTAAGGCGTTGCTCCAAAGGAGGACATGAGGAATCCTGGGACGAACGATTCGCTGGTTGTTCCGTAGATTGGTCCCATCATGAGCGCCCGCATTGCATTTGCAGCGTTGGTGTCAACGCCGTAAAGGGCTGCGATGGTGTTTGCATCCCATGCCATTGGAGGGGCTGGTGTTGGTGGGTTTGTAGAGAAGTTAAGTGGAGGTGTGAATCCTGAAAGTTCTCCATAAAGGAAGATTGCAGAACCGGTGCTCGTGGTCAACCCGAGGGGTCCATAGAGTGCGTTTCCAGAGAGTGCGGGGTCAAGATCAACTGCATTTCCACCGGATGCGCCGAGTGCAGCCCATGCTCCTCCGAGGTTGAGGCTGTTGTTGAGGTATCCGCCGTTGATTGGGTCCGCAGCACCAAATGTCGTATTGACAAATTGTTCAGCGGTCATTGTACCTGTCCCTCCAAGGAGAATCATTGGAAGTTCAGATACGCTCCCTAGCCAACCCATTGCCCAACCATATGCTGCTGCATGTTGAGTTGCATTAAGGGAGTAGGCTGTCTTTGCAGCCTCAGCTTCCATTTGGACGAAGTTAGCAATACCAAAAGAAGTCCCAGCAGCGTTGGTTGCGAGAAGGCCAGTGGGGGCATCAGTGCCTTGGCCGCCAAAGAGCAGATTCATTGCGACAGTATTATCGATGTCTACGCCCAAATAATTCATCATCCGTGTTGAGGCATTAACTGCATTTGGGTCTTCATACCAATCGCCATCGGCTCCACCGTGAGTCATTGAGAATGTTCCTCCAACACCGAAACATACCGCAAAGTCTGTTGCGATTGTTGCGTTGATGTCAGCGGATGCATAGCCCCAGATACTTGCACGTTGCATAGTTCCAACGTTAGCAAATCCGTTTGCTGCATCTGCCATGACTTCACCATAAGTTGCTGTAGCGAAAGCGTTGCAGTGACCAGCAAGGATGAGAACACCTTGCATGCTGGTGAGTGAAGCATCTTCGCCAGTTGGCATCATTGCTGTCTCGAATGCAGCGGAGAGATTACCAATAGAAGCATTACCAGCGAATGTAATTGCTGATTCATTGCCTGGTCCTCCAGCTGCTATTAATTGAGCTCCTTGGATCGCTTGAGTATAAGTTAACATTTCTTCATTTCCGGTCATGTTATTCATTTGTGAACCGTTAATTGAAGCAAAGAATGCATCGTATGCATCATACCAGCCCACACCGATCATCATTGAAGCGGTGCCTGCCTCCACCATGGCACCTCCAGTCATGGCACCCATCTGAATGCCACCGTAGGAGGTCGCTAGTCCATCGGCTGTTGCTTTACCTGCAGAGAACGATTCCATTTCATTGCCGATTGCACCAGCAGCGAATCCTGCTTTAGTGGCATCCATGATTCCATTGATGGCCATTCCCGTGGCTCCAATGACTTGAGTCTGGAATGCGATGTTGAGTTGAGTGACGTCGGTGTCGCAAGAGACTTCACTGTCAGCAGCGCATTCAAAGGTCTTCACGGAGTTGTATGTGAGCGTACCTGCGGTCTTGTCGTAGGAGTTGATGGTCTTTGTTGTGGTAATGTCGTAGGTGACTGGACCGATTTTATCGTAAGTCGGTGCAGTTCCGTTGGCCATGACGTCTGCAAGGTTGGTAACGGACCATCCGTAAAAGTCTCGCTGGCTTGTTGAGGAAGCCCAATCGTCTTCAGCTTCTTCACAATCAGCGTCGTAACAAGCGCTGTCCTTTGCAAAGGTTTCGAAGTTATCATCAACAGCGCCTTCTACTGCTCCGGTGGAGAGTGGGCTTAATGCTGCAACGTTCAAGAGCACCAGAATAATTCCGGCTATTAACATGTTTTTGGGCGACGTGGTGGTTACCATAAGGCGCACGACGACATGTTGAGGTTATAATATCACAACCTGATAATCACTCTCTAGGGTGAGATTCCGGGTGTTTTGTGTGTTGCAACGACCGATAATGTGCACTTTACTTGAACATGAAGCATTCATGAATGCTAACAAGTATAACAAAGGACCGGTGGATTTAAATAGTGTAGGCGTTTATGAGAATTTACCTGCGAGGGAACATCATGAGGGGCGACACTTTCCAAAACCGAAATGTGGCACAACAGCCCCTCTGTAAACGCCGATGATCAATTGGCCCTCGCATACTGTAAGACCGCTGTTACCCCCTATAGGGCCACCGCTGTCTTGCATCAAACCGCATGGAGGTATGGTGTAGCGGATAGCATCAGGGATTTCGAATCCTTGGACCCCGGTTCAAATCCGGGTACCTCTGTCGGTTTGTGCTCAATGGGGCATGGTGTAATGGATAGCATGTTCGGCTGCGGACCGTCCGATCCGGGTTCGACTCCCGGTGTCCCAACTTCTCAAACGCACGGAGGTGCATAACCTCAACAAAGGATGTAAAGAAAATGAAACACAATGAAACAAGAATGAATACGAACGAACAAAGAAACGCTGCTTGGTTTATCGAAAACGGATACACTGACCCCGATGAATTGATTGACTACAACGGGAACCTGGATGAAATAGGAGCTTTTATCCAAATCTTTGCAGCGTACAATCAACACAACACCGCTGCTGGAACGCCGTGGGATAACTGGCCCGATTGGGAGTTGTGCCTCACGTCGATGGACTCTGACCTCCACTTTGTTGACCCTGATAGAGACCCTCCCGAAACCGTTGCCAAAAGAGAGCATTGGCTCGCAGTCACGCAATTGATTCACGAACATGAGGCGGTTTCTTACGAGGGTTACACCATCACGATTCAGGGTAAACACGGCCATATATTTGCTTTTGATTTTGGTCTTGATATCGAAGCGTGGGGTACGCCAGGAACGTATGCAGAGCACAGAGCAAAAATTGAGGCAAATGCAAAGAAGCCGAAGGCGTGGATGTGGAGAAAAGAATCCTATATCTTTGAGGACCATATTGGTCATTCAATCGGCCCCTATTGGCATTGCCCGGATTACATTCCCGTATACGGGGGAAGGAGAACCATCCATACGCCGGACAGCAGTTTTTGTGTCTCAGGCAAGGGCGAAACGTTTCCTGCGGCGCTTCTATCGGCCATTCATCTCTGCATCGATGATTTTCATATCTGGCAAATCCAATACAAAGAGGCCGAATCAACGGCTGAATACATACAAAAGATCGAACAAGAATATCCTTCAGGAAGACCTGAAGATTACTATTACCTATGAGGTGAAAAAATGAAACATAACGAAAATAAAAACATAAACTGGATAACGATGATGACGATGTTCATGAAATTCATGACATTACAGAACGAATACAATGCCCACAGAATCAAGGAATACAAGGAATGGGAAGAAAAGGATTGCATATGCGCCCTTTGCAACCAAGCCATCATCAAGGCTTCTGAGGAAAAAGAACCACACTTTGGTGATGACTTCAAGGGGGAATGGGAATGATATCGGGTTGGAAACCGAACCCAACAGCCCCGCTGTGGTATTCCGGTGGTAGCCATGAGCCCACAGGACCTTTCTTTCCCGACCTTAACATCGAGCACGTTAAGCAACAAGGCCCATCGTGTGTCGCTACGACTTTATCGATGGTTGCGAATTCAACGGGAGCGAACACGACCCCCGAGGATTTCAAAGAAGTCACAAACTCTCAAGCTCCCCATACATGGTCTGAAGCTCTGAAACCGTACGGTTTGCAACTCGCCTATTGCAACAGCGACTTGAGAAGACTTGGATATTTCATTGACGAATTGGTGGAATACGACGATCTGTTCTTGTTGAGTTTCTTTTCAAAGGACCCACCAAGCGACCCACTGCCAAGCGGAAAACTTTGCACAGCACACATCATCACGCTGCACAAAGATACCATTTACGATACAGCAAAGGACAAACACGCAGGTGGCGAATGTGTTGCAGACGATTATCTAAGGCTTGAAAGGCAAACGAAGAGAATCTTCAGAGTCGTTCCTTTGTATCATCCGAGGTGTTTGTAATGAACACGGTCGCTCAATCTGCTAACAATGCAGGGTTCGGAACGTGTCTTGCATACGGCCCTCCACTGGAGATTGGCTTGCCGATAAAAGTCAATCCAAACAGACCACTGGTCATGGCGCATCCTGCTGCAGCTATGCATTATCACGCCAGTTTCGGTCTGCTTGAGGACGCCAACCATCCCTTCATTCAGTTCATGGTTGATTTGGGTGATTATGCTCCCACTTCTTGGTCCGTCAACGCCAATGAATCCGGAAGGGCTCCTTTCCAAAGGTTACCCGATACCGTGAATGGACATGAGGTCTACAGAAAGGCCAGCATGAAAACACCTCACTGGCAAGTCCATGCAGGATGCAATGAAGCCTATGAAACGCTGACGAACATGCCTCCAATCGACATTCTTTACGTGGATTGGTTGTCATGGCTCCCCATCGAGGACAATCACGGTGAGGGCGACTTCAGACAAAGAATGTCTTCGTTTGTTCACAAGATAAGAGACGGGGGCTTGGTTTTACTCGACCATAAGCACAAGTCGATGGACGAGGGAGACCATCCTTGGTTTAGGCATCCTGAGGGTGATGTATTTTCTGTGGGAGGCCAATCCTCCATGAGGAATATGGGCCTTGTTGAATGGCTTGCTCCAAACCTGTGGGGTGATTATGAAACACATATCGCTTCGGCATTTCTAGTCCATCACAATCCAGACGGGACTCTCGGAACCACCGATTGGGACGTGGCAATGAAACCGTGGTTTTGGGGGACGGTAGCAGAGATGTCACTTCAGCCAGAACAAATTCAAGAACTGGTCGATGCAACTGCAGAAGCCCCCATTCATCTTGATGCAACAACACTTGATGATTGGATGGAAACATGGATCAGGGTGATGGACCAACACGGCTCACAAAATGCCTACATGACCCCCGAACCGCCCGCTGAAGCGTGGCCAAATGGTGCTTACCATGAATTTCTGAACGGGTTGTTTGAGAATCCCCAACTCTTGATGGATGTACCTGAAAAAAGGTCATACAGACTTAGAGGTGAGAATTTCAAGCTCAATATTGTGTATGGCAATATTTTGGACCTTGCTCCTGCTCTTTACGCTAAGAATGCTGTCCTGGCATTGAGGTCAAACCTGGCAAAACAAGTTGTGGCAAGATGCCCATGGTGGAGCGGACATGCCTTGGTTCTCCAAACGGAACCAACGTGGATGAACAACCTCATTCAGGGGCTTACTTGGTCAGGAGAAGCGGCTACACCGTTGCTGGCAAAGAAGATGCTCGAGATGGCCAAAGTCCAAACGCAATCTTCGTCGTATACTGAAGTCAATAAATTCCCGGTTGGACATGTTGTTACCGTAGCTCATGGACACGGGACCTTGAGTGAAGTCATGAAAGCAGTCAAGGCTTACTACGCCTCCATTCCGGAGTACATGGCTTTGGCTCCGATGGAACTGACCATCGTTTGCCTTGATTCTGAAGATTACACCGATACGAAAGCCGTGCCATCCGAATTCCAATTCCTCTCATCTGACGGTTCGTGCACCGATTAATCGGTGTTCGCACACGAACAAGCGAAAGCAAGTGTCAATCGAGAAGGAATGGTGGAGGAGCAATTACTGCCCACATGGCATGAGTCCCTTAGTGTACGGTGCACGCTGCGAAAGCAGAAGAGTCGGTTCGATTCCGGCCAGGGTTCAAGTGTTTCTCAAGGATATGGCTTGCCTTTGTGTATTTTTACTTCAACAATATCTGGCTTTGCAGTACAACAAGCGTTGTATTTTGCAGTGAGATGTTTTTTGGCATCCGCAGATGACCATTTGTTACTGAAAGGTACAGCAGCTATACGTATCCAACTTAATACTCCAGTAATCTCTTGGTCATCACCAATCGAGGCCATTAATTCTGCCTTTTTTTGGTCAACGGTCCATTTGTGAATGACAATGTCTCTTCGCGTGCTCAACCATTCATGATGTTCGGATTCAATAGAACTGGTCCGTGAAACTACAGGATTTGCAAGATCGGTTAGGGGTATGGGTCCTGGTGCAAGGGCTTTAGCCGCCTTTTTTGAAGCATTTAATGTAGGATTGATCTTAGGAAGCGTTCTTTTTGTGTGGAGGAATTTTGGGGTACTTTCAAATTGAGTCCCACTGGAATGGCAGAGGGCATGTTCAGCAGGTGTAAGGGAGGCCAAAAAAGAGGCGTTGTCAAAATCGGGTTTGCTTGCTTTTCGGTTCAAAGTAATGACTCCATCAATTCCATTTCCTGAAGCGATGAAAGCACGAAGGTTGTAGTCATGAATGGCGTGCTGGGCATTAGCCTCTGCAAGTAACTCTTCTGCAGCCTTGAGGTCGTTTGATAACGTTAATTCGGTAGTCGTTGGGGGACGTACATTACCGTTGTCTGGTGTCTTTTTCAAGGCATCAATCGTTACGAGTTTTGACTGATGGGCGATCTGCTCATTATGATGAGCTGTGAGAACCGGCATGACATCAGAAGCTTCTCTTGCATCATCAATCCAAAACCATTCTCCACGGATTCTATCGGTTGAGAAGTAATGATGAAGAAATTTTTCAAGCTCTGTTTTACCCGGCACAAGTTGCTGATAGGTGGTTTCGATTTTATGAGGATTTCCAGTTTGATGTTGTTTAACTCGTTTAGGGGTATCTTTTGCAATTCCAATTTTGAGATATGTGGATTGCACAGGTGGTGTGACCCTCAAATCTCGGTCCCTAATTAGATAGATGTCGCCTTCTTTCATCACCATGTTGCATCACAATTTAGAACTGTATATTAATTTTCACCCCATCCTGACGCCACGACGGCTATCGGTTGTGCGCCACATGGAATCTTGGTCACGGAAGCTCTCACCCATGTCGTGGAAGACGAACGGTGTCAAATTCATGGGGTCGTTATTGGGTGCTCCGGCACTTGCATTGGCGCAGAATGCTGGAAGAGGGAAGGTTCCGGTTTGTCCGGGTTGGATGTCGATCCAAACGTCTTCCTTGACGACCAGATTTTGCTTACCGGTCCATGTTTGCTGTTCGACCATGGTACCTTGGGGGACGACCACGCGAACGGGTTGTTGTCCTGGATTGTGAACCTGCATTTGTATGGCATTGGCACTGTTGTAACCGTTACCGAAGATGGAGCGGATCTCCACATGGCCTTGGTTAGCAGCGTGGTAGAGGCTGTCGGTTCGGGATTCAAAGGTCATGTTGAGAGCAGCGGGTGAGTAAATGGCAGTGGTATTGTCCCGCTGGCTTCGTAGGTGAGAGAACTGAGCAAGCAACTGAGCTCCTCCGATGTTTCGATTGTCATCGACGACCAAGTTTGGATACACTCGGCGTGTTTGTGCCATGAACAAGGCAGTTCGGTCGCCTGAAGCATCACGGATTGTTGTTCGCTCACGGCGAGATGTGTGGGGGTCAATTGGAGTCCCATCGTTGTTTTCAACGGTGACGGTCAAGTCTTGGATGCAGCCTTCAACAACGGGCATGCCTTCTTGGTCGTACAAAATTTCACGTACGCTCATCGGTGGTACCTGAACGGTAATGGCTTCTGCACTTCGCAGGCGCCCACCGTCAAGTGGCATGCCTTGGGGCAAAGTTATGGTTTGGGCTACGGGGGTTGGGTTTTTTGCTACATATTTTACATTCATAGGATCACTTCCTGTGGGGTTTCAGCTCCTCGGTGGATGAAGAGGCGAAGGTCAGAGCGCTCGTTGTTCTTGACAAAGGCGCAGGCATCAATGAACCGCTGGAGGCAGTGCTCCCAAGGTTCAGATTCTGGATTGATGTGAGGTTCAGGAAGGTGGCCACGGTCACGGAAGTTGCCGTGTGGCATGTCGTTATTTTGGAAGTAAGAAGGTCGTGGATTGTAGGGCAGATAGATACGAACGATACCATGTCGTCCTCGGCGAAAGGTGGTGAGGTTGCTTGCAGCATCAAGATTATGACACACAAATTCAGGACCCTCGAGAAGGGCGGGCTCACCCCATACACGCCCATCGTTGCGCATGTCGGGTTCACGGTCACTGTCGATACTCACGCTTGGTCTGCACCGGTGGCCGTTTGGTGGAAGGAAGGCATGGATCCACAATTC
>CAXAHZ010000046.1:0-9576 GCA_963968875.1 uncultured euryarchaeote | reverse complement strand
TTCACCATCGTTAATCCCGTCTTGATCGCTCATTGTGTTAACTCCGAGTGTGAACCCTCCGGACATTTTTCCGAGGATGATGGCGTCTCCCTGGGGTGTTAATTTAATGGCATAAGCGTGTTCAGCACCGCTGCCTCCAAAAGAATCAGCACTGAGCCATTCCCCGGTATTGCTGATTGTGGCATCAAAGAAATCGTACCATACTGGGTTAGATGTAGAATGGTTGCCAAAGATCATTTGTTTGTTGAAATCACCGATCACTCTTAGCCCGCCGGTATTAATGCCAACGCAGTCGTTGACGGTATCGTCCCCGTCACCTCCCGCACTTTGACTCCACTTCCAACCACTTTGGTCATAGTGAGCAACTGCTATGTCAGCCGTGCCATTATTCGATAGAACCAATTCATCAAAGGCGATGAATTCATTAAAATTTAGAGCGAAATAGGTGGACCCAAAGCCGTCTTCACACAGGGACCCAATATTTTCAATTGGGTCTATCGAAAAAGTTGTGTGATGTGCCATAACATTGCCATTGGAGTCGTGAACGATGATTGCAGCTTGCTCAATTTCCTCGCCAGTAATTGTTCCACTGGCAACATCAAACGAACCGCGATGATTCACTGCAAGGTGGATTTGATTTGACTGCGTCACCATGAGGTCCATGACATACATTTCATTTTCATTTGAAATTGAAGTTGACCACAACCAATCTCCCTCAGGACTTAGCCCAGCGAGAAACACTCCACCCAGTTCTGACGTCGAAGAAATAAGGGGACTCAATTCCCCTAAGGTCATGTTGCATACTTCCATGTAAGTAAGCCCACAAAACACCCCTGCAACGATAATTGTTCCATCCGAGAGAATTGCTGAGTGACTGATGACATCCAAGCCGGAACTGTTACTTGACAACGTCCGGTTCCATGTGCCGTTTTCATTGACCCATGCGACATAGAAATCTTCTCCAAACCCAGTGTCGTTGCTAGAATAACTCTCAACATCCCCATGGAAAAGAATGTTGGATTCGTATGAACCGGTAACGATGAACTGACCGTTGCTCAAGGGCAGCATACCCCCGATTCGTTCGTTACTTTGTCCCCCTGCCCCAACAAACCAACCAGCAGTACTGTTATTTTCAGTTGAAAACGAGAGGGTTTCACGTTCATCTAGCGCAACATAAGCATGACTTTCGCCAAGGGGGGTGAGGCTCATAGTGAGCAACAAAGCCGCTAGGAAAGGCGTTATAGCACGCAAGCGCATGTACTTTGCAGGGGCGTCTTCCATAAGAACCTCTCGCGTTCTCCACGCTTCCCAATCAAAGCGAGAATTCAAAGGGTGTCGGCGTAGAAGTTGAATCATGGGTCGCCAAGGATCTCGAGACCGTCGGTCAAATCGGTCCTCAAATCGTCAGAAAAGATACGGTGGCACGCGTAAAGTCGCACTTGAGGAACGTCATAAAGACGAAGTCAAAACCATGGACGAGAAGGCAAAAGGCCGCTTTACTGCAAAGCCAAGCCCTATGGGTTTTCCTTCGGAGATGGAAGATCCTCGGACGTTTTCGTTTGACTGGGCCCTTTCACCGGTTCCTCTTCCATCCGAAGAACGGGTTGCTGACGTCGTCATGCGTCGGGGAGAGTTCGGTTGGGTTGAAGACGAGCGTCTTGATGAAATCGCGGAATTCGTGAAGGGGCAAAACATGTCTTTGGATCAAGCTCTTTCCCTGCGTTCTGCTCTCCTTCAACAAAAAACAGTGTATTCACACGGTAAACTCAAATCAAAAGCAAAGCAAATGGCCGCTAAGTACAGAGACGGGACTACAATTGTAGAACTTTCAAGAAACTTTGATTTTCCACCAATGAATGTTTTCCGGGCAGTTCTTGAGGCAAACGGATGGTCAAAGAATAAGATCAAGGAAAGTTTCAGGTCACCTTCTTCGATGAAACAGCGTGAACAAGACGAATTTAAAGCTGCAGAAGCAGCGGATCGAGTTTCAAATGTAGACCAATCTGAAACGCAAGTGAGGGCTGATTTGTTTGAAGATGTTCTCGCTGACTGGTTTGAGGAACAAGGAGTCCGTCTACGTAGACAACCAGAAATGGTTGCAGAACAAAAGGCAGAACACGGTCGCCCAATTCGTACACCAGACCTGTTGTTCTTGGATGATGTCATCATCAACGGCCGTCCAGTCGCATGGATTGATGCTAAACATTTCTATGGTGGCGATGTTGATTTTCAAAGGAAGAAAACAAAGAAACAGATGTTGCGCTATATCGATGAATGGGGCAGTGGAGCAATTGTCTACCGTCATGGTTTTTCCGAAAACCTGTACATTCCCGGCGTAACTATGCTGGATGCAAGTCCGCTTGATCTATCGGTGTTTGATGAAGAGTTGTGACGGGCGCAACGCGGCTAAGCAACACGCCAAGTCCTGTGGTTGAGAGAGCCTCCATGAATTGATCAATATTCTCGTCTTCTGGGAGTTCAGTAAGCGTTCTTGGTACGATCGCAACAGAAGTGCCCAACATGCACATCCTTACGATAAGAAGGTCTTGAAGACCTTGCTGTACAAGTATAGTATCAACGGTTTGTCTAAGTTGGGCTCGGATGGTTTCGTCCATCATCCCAGATCGGTCGGCAAAGTTCTGTGATTCATCGAGCAACAACTCCCATTTGTTCTCGTTCCATTCACCTTCTCGTAACGACTTCATGCAGGACAATCCCGCATCTGTGATGGAGCGCTGCCATCCCGGGTTATCGATGTAATCGGAGGTATGCTTGGCTCCACCGTCTTCCCATACCAATATTACCGGGATGTCAGCATTGAAACTCACTGCTTGGCCAGGCCATCCAGGTGCTCCGGGTTGAAGTCGTAACTCGACACCCCCTACCGATGCACCTAGAACATCGCCAAGTCCTGAACCATGTTTTCGTTCAATACGATGTGCAATTTTGTAATATTGATTCAACCGCCCTCGTCCAGTAAGCTGATGTATTATATTTCCCATCGCCATAAGCCCGGCTGCAGACATTCCAAGCCCTTGACTTAGCGGACATTCAATCGTGATATCTGCCTCAATGCCTTCATTTGGCCGCAGTAGGGTTGCATTACGGCACCCCTCGATCAAGTCAAGGTACAGGCTTGAATCCTCGACAGCCTCACCGTTTGAATCAACAATATTGAGGTTGACCGATGCAATTTTTTCATCGGTTCTTTTTCCCTCAGGTTTACTGCCTGCCAACACTTTCACTTCGGTTGGTTCAAGAGTGGTCAAACTTGCTTGTATGACGACTCCATGCTGTATCGTAAAGCCAGCACCTAGACTTCCTTGTGAGCGTGGTAAACGAGGCGATTTGTCAATAGAAAAAAGGAGCGTGATGTGTCCTCCAGATCGATGTTCAATCACGGGCTCGCCTCAATGAGTGGTTGCCGTCATCAATGATGAAGGCTCTGTGAAAACCCGCTCGCTTTCAAGCCAAAGCGGATTTGATGTCTTCGCCAAGGTCAACAAAGCGTTGGTTCAATTCACCAAGGGCCATGTTAAAGGCGGTGACAGGGTCTAAACTTCCGTCCGTCTCGTATGAAAATACGTAGGCGTTGTCCACATTTTCCATGACGATTGCATTATCAAAGTCACCGTCTCTTCCAGTACCTTCTCCAACTTGGTGAAGCGCTTTCTCAAGGTCAATAACGTAGTTGATGTTTGTGATTTTCTTATCCTTTCCAAACAGTTTGGCATTGATATCCTTGCCGTCTGAGGTCTTGAGTCCCAAATCAAACAGGATGCTTGCTTTCTTTGGCTTCTTGAGGACGGCAATTTGGTGAGGTCGGAATCCAACTGCAGCAGCTGGAGTCCACTTTGCGTGGTCTCGTCCACGGCCAAGTACAGCAAATGCATAGAATTCCAAGAACTGACCGGGTGCAAGAATGGTGAGGGGTATCTGTTTGTGCTCTGGCAGAATGTCAAAGACCGGGTCCGAAATGGTGGTGATGTCACCAGCATAGACGGTCTTGTATGGTTCTTCAGAGTCTGAGGAAGGGCCTCGTGCTGAGAGCGTGTACAGGACTTGACACATAGGACAACCTTTGTCCTTCTCAACGACATCCCGGCAGGTATCACATTCATCGGGGAATACCAATCCTTCTTCTTGATGGGTTGGGATTGGGATCATAGCCAAACGATGTGCAAGAACTTCATCGGGCAGTACGTTAACGGATTCTACGACGTCGCCCTTGTTGTCTTGGGTGACTCCTTGTGAGAAATCTACTCGGGTAATTGCCAGCTTTGGGACATCGGCGATGAGTGCGCGACGGATAGCGTTTACTTGAGCAGCATCAGTATTACTGATGAGGATTCGGATTTCATGACCACGGGGCCAGCCTTCTACGATTTCAGTCTTCATGATGTTCACCTTTTTCATCAGACACGGCGTCCACGGCGTCCACCCTTTTTCTTGGTGCCGTCGTGAGCGATAGGCGTGACATCCTCGATACGAGAGATGGTCATACCAGCACGGGTCAGGGCTCGAATAGCCGCTTGTGCTCCGGGCCCAGTGTTGTTGGAGAGGTTACCTCCGGGGGCTCGGTATTTGACGATGAGTTCGCTGAATTCCTTGTCTCGCAAGGCATCTGCAAGGCGCTCTGCGGACCGTGTTGCAGCAAATTGTCCACCCTTGTCTTTTCCAGCTTTGACCACTTCCCCGCCGTTGCAGGTGGTGATGGTTTCAGCACCGGTAAGGTCGGTGGCGGTCATGAGGATGTTGTTGTAGGAACTGAAGATGTTCACGATTGCTTTGCGGGACATCACTTAGCACCTCCATTGGTTGTTTCTGAATTCGCTGCCTCGCCGGCTGCTTCAACCTCTTCAGCAAATTCGGGAGTTGCAACAGGATCAACTTCTTCCTCATTGTATTCAGCAGATTCACGACGGCCTTCAATTGCCTTACGAATGGTGTGTTCTGGATTGTTGAGTGCCGATGAAGGATGGTAGCGTAGTTCGCTTTCTTCATCACGGTTGACTGGGTAAGAGGGGATGGTCACTTTTTGCTCACCGATACAGATCTGTCCGTGGGTAACCAATTGACGAGCCTGCTTCATGGAGCATGCGAGTCCTTTGTAGTAGACTTGTGCTTGAAGGCGTCGGCTGAGGATGTCTTCTGTTCCAAGAGAGAGAACATCGTCCAAGCTAGCGTTGGACTCGATGAGTCCTTTGTTGTGAAGGGAGTGGAGCAAGTCTTCCATCTCTCGCTTTCCGTGAGCTTCGTTGGTGTCAACGGTACCGATTAGGCGCATAGCTTGGCGTCGATGGCGGCGAAGTTGTGACTTTGCCTTCCAAATCTCACGCATGTTTTTGAGCCCGTGATTGGCTTGAATGGCGTGTTCTTCCTCAATTCGTACAGCCTTCCAAGGGTGAGAAGGTGTGTCAAATTTAGGTCGTGAAAACTTTGGCTCTCCCATACTTCATTCCTCCTTATACCTTCTTTCGGCTTACACCAAGGGTAAGTCCGCCACGTCCGTTTGACCGGCCACGCTGACCGCGAACTTTGTTTCCTGATGCATGGCGAATACCACGGTAGCACTTCATGGTTCGAAGGCGGTTGATGTCATCGCTCAATGTGAATCGTACTTGTTGTCCGGTGAGGTGAATTTCTTCACCGGTTTCAATGTCTCGCTGGCGGTTAAGCATCCATAGCGGAGCCTTTTCAGCATAGTTTTCAATGGCTAGACGAAGCTCTTCTTGCTGTTCAATGGAGAGGAAACCAGCAAGTTGGTGAGCGTCAAAGCCAGTATTTTTGCAGATTTGAGTTGCGGTCCGGTGGCCGACTCCCTTGACTGAGGTTAGGGCGGTAGCCAGGGGCTTGAGTCCGTCCATATCGGTATCTGCCATACGTAGGATATACGAGAAGTCCTCTCCAAGGTCCTCGTCCTTTGGTCGTGCCATGTTCATTCACCTCAACGCTTACACATAGTGTCAAGCAGGCCTCCGACTTGCCTCCCGTATATGAAGACCGCGATGGCCACATTCGCGCCACTGAGTCTCAAAAACCACCATTTCCAAGGTCCAATTTTCACGTTTCAGAATGACAAACGCACAACAGCAAGACATCCCCGGATGGATGTTGGGCAACAAAACCGTCTCGCACCCCATGCCTCCGGCTGAGTTGGCGGTCAAGTGAACCTTGCCATTTCGGCTGGTCAGCCGGGTCCATATTTAGTCGGAGCGACAGCGATTTCATGTTGTGCTCCAAGGCGATATCGACAAGGCCATCAATCGTCTCATTGGATAAAGGCTCGCGAATCAAGGCGACGACACGACCGGTCGCTTGGACGAGTTGGCTATCGCCCTTTTGCCCTAAACGCAACGGATGATCGTGATGAACCTGCGGCCTACGTCCATCAACACTTGCCCAGCGGGTCATCGTCTCCCTAGAAACGCCTTGGAGCCAGGTAGAAACCAAACCACTTTCGAGCAAAGCAGCATCGAGGATGCTCACGTATTCGCCTCGCTTAGGAGGGTTAACATTCGGTTGTGGGAGCGTTTCCTCATCGGATTTTGATTCGGTGGAAAGCACCAATGCATCATCTCCTAATCGCGGCGGTATTCGTACAAATCTTCGAGCAACCCCCTGCGAGGATGCCGCACCGAGCCATAATGCAAGCCGGTCAACACGCCCTCTACCACGCGATGTCCAAACCCATGTACGCTCTAAATCCGGCCACACGTTGTCAACCAAGGCCTCAACTTCATCCCGTTGCACCCCCGTTAGTCGGGGTGAGAGGTCAAGCAACAAGGCTGGCCCCCGGGGATGCTCTGCAAAATACGGCCTCCAAGCCGTAAAGACTGCATCGAGGTTTGGTTGCATTTCATCCAATCCATGAGTTCGACTGTTCCGAGGTCGAGCTGGGTCAAGGTGCAGAAGGGCCACAGGGGCGTCATTTTGCGAGTTGAGGGCACTTAATGCTCCAAACGCATCTGTTCCATCCCCTGCCAATATTCTGCTCTCTCTAAACCACCGTTTTGACTCCGCTTTCGACTGTCGTGCAACGATTTGCATGTTTTTTGCGCTTGCTTGAGCTCGTTGGCCTGAGAGTTCAATTCCAAGGGCCGGCCTCTGAAGGATCGAGGCATGGGCGGCCAGCTGCAGCCCACTCCCACAGGCACAATCTACGATGAGTCCCTCGGGGAGGTCACACAGCCTGAGCATTGCAGAACGGGCCGTAGCTACTTGCCATGGTGTTGACAGCGGCTGACCTTCTTTGGCATGGAAAAAAAGCATCCCTTGCGGTGCGGTTTTATCTTGAGACTGCTCGGTCAAGCCTTCATCGTCGGCGAGAGAAGGGTCAAGAATTGTGTGCAATTGAACCCCTCACAAATCAGCGATATGGCTCCGGGTTAGAAGACTCTCGAAATGAAGGCCAGCGTCCGCAAATGCCTGTTCTGCCCCTTCCTCACGATCAACAATACTGATGACACCAACGACTTCGCATTCCGTGTCTGCATGGATTCGTTCAACTGCTTTTATCGATGAACCTCCTGTCGTCGTCACGTCTTCAACGACAACGACTTTGCCCCCTCCGTCTAAAGACGAACCTTCGATGCCGGGAGGGTTGTTGGTTTTCCGGCCCCCCCGTCCCTTTGGTTCTTTTCGCACCATGAATCCACGTAGGGTATCTTCAGCATCAGGAGAGGTGATCACGATCGCTGTTAGAGGGACTGCCCCCAATTCCAAGCCACCTACAAAATCAGCGGCTAAGGCTTTCACTCTAACATTGAGAAGGGTCCCAAGAATTTCTGCAGCTTCCGGGTGCATCATCACTGGTTTGGTGTCGAAAAACCAGCGTGAGTGCCGCCCGCTGGCAAGGGTAAATGCCTCATCATGGCCTCCATCCAGGAATGCTAATTCTTGGACCAATGTTGCAAGTCGGCTCCATTGAGGGTGAGTGAGAACGCTTTCATGAACGGCCATGATTAAGGCTTGGGCCCTCAAGACATGAACTTTCCTTCCAACATTTTTTCTTGTTATGAACGGTCAAAAGAAATCCACCGTGTTGATGATATAGGGTCGCCTTCAAGGTGTGATGAGCGACGATGCCGACTGCGAACAACGAGAAAAAAACGGCTGCGCATAATCCGCTGCTTGGCCTCGATATTCCTCGTTTAGAGCACGAAATGGAAACATACCATCAATGGATGGATGAACGGGCTGACGATGCATATCGTATCGCTGAGAAGGTTCGGGCACTTGGGTATGATTACCGAGACCATGTTGAAATCCCCCGCGCTGCGGACCTCGCAGGAAGGACAGAGAAACTCCTTGTTGAATACCTGGAGGGTTACGAGGTAGCAGAGGATATTCGGGTGATGCTAGAAGAGCACGACCGTGAAACGACATCGATCATGATGGCTCAATCCGTAGCGAGAGGATTTAGGGAACAAGGATATGATTTGCAGACGGCTATTGACGTTGGCTTGCGAGTCGGCCTAGCGATTTTGACCGAGGCTGTTTTGGTGGCGCCCCTTGAAGGAATTAGCGAGGTTCGTCTTCTCAATAACGTGGATGGTTCGCAGTTTGTTTCGGTTCATTTTGCCGGTCCAATTCGTGCAGCAGGAGGAACCGCACAAGCCCTTGCTGTCTTGATTGCAGACATGATTCGTCGCGAACTTAATGTTGGCCATTATCAACCAACGGACCCTGAAGTTGAACGCGTAAAAGAAGAATTTGGCCTTTACCGAGGTAACCTCCAATATCGCCCTTCTCCAGAAGAGATTGACGAGATCGTTCGGGCCTGTCCGGTAATGATCAATGGCGAATCCACAGAACGGATAGAATGCGCGGGATACGGGCGCGTTCGCAACATTGACGAAGCCCGTATACGAGGCGGTGTCCTCCTTGTAATCGGAGAAGGAATGTGCCTCAAGGCGCCCAAAATCCAAAAGCATACTGAACGACTAAAGGTGCCTGGCTGGGATTTCATCTCGAAATTTGCTTCTCGCGGTAAGGAAGAAGAAACCGAAGAAGGAGAGGCCTTCAAATCAAGGAAAGTTCCTCCAATTACAAAGTTTATGAAAGACATTATTGCAGGCCGACCGGTATTTGGAGGCCCTCTGCAAGCAGGAGGTTTCCGTCTCCGTTACGGGCGAGCCCGACCTTCAGGACTGGCGGCCGCATCTACGAACACGGCCTCAATGCTTGCCTTGGATGATTTCATTACCATCGGCACTCAAATGAAAATAGAACGACCAGGAAAGGCGTGTGCGATCACACCATCCGATGAAACAGACGGCCCCTGGGTTGTCCTTGAGGACGGTCGTTTTGCACGATTTGATGATGCCCTGAGTTTCGCTCGGATTCGTGGGAGCGTGAAACAACTTTGGGACAATGGGGAGTTGGTGATCGGATATGGTGAATTTATGGAGAACAACAAGAATTTGGTTCCTGCTGGCTACTGTAGCGATTGGTGGGCGAGCGACCTAATTGAGGGGCTCGTCCATCTGGAAGACGTTGAAGCATTCATTGCCATGGTGGGGGGGTCGCGAAACGATTGGCCAGAAGGATGCCCGGGATTGCAACCGTCCGAAT
>CAXAHZ010000045.1:0-9798 GCA_963968875.1 uncultured euryarchaeote | reverse complement strand
GGGCAACTGCCAAGCCGCCCCAAACGAACGTGCCGACAACGGTGAACATGAACATGGCTCCAAAGAAACTTCCAAAGGCAGCGCGGTAGGTGATTTCTAACGTGTAATAATCGCCATTGGCAGGGTACTGATAGAGGTCTGCACCGGTTAGCGTTGAAACCGTGGCTTTGTAGTGCAATTCCCCAGTGCTGACTTCAGGTACAGGGATCATCGCTCGCAAAATCGTTCCATTGCCTTGTGAAGTCGTGCATGCTTCATCGACTCGCTCTACTGGGGCAGTGGTCCATTCTGTCGTAGACCATTCGCGTGGCCCATAGTCGCTTTGTAGGCGGCTTGGTTTGACCATTCTCCACTCGACCTTACTGTTGGATTCACTGTAAGGGAACAGGTTGGAAACACACATGTCGACTGGAACATCGCCTTCTTCAGGAATGTCAATCTTATCTCCGGATTCCAGGTAGTTTTGCTGAGAGATGTTGGCGATTTCTAAGTCTGCACGCTCACGCGGGCTGTCTGCGATTTCAGCGATGTAGAAGCCGGTTCCCAAGTTGCGGACTGCGATATGGTCAATGTCATCTTCGTGCTGATGGAAAGCTGTTCCAATCTCAGAGGTATAGCAGTAAGAGCCGTGAACACCGTAGTGCCAGTCACAGAAGTCACCGGATGTTGGATAGAGATCAGAGGATTGGAGATTGGCGTATTGGGTCATGTCTGCAAGTTGCTGACCGTGATACATCAGTTGGAAGTGGTCAGGGCTTTGACAGTCCGTGCAATGGCCCCAGGGGTAGAGAATGAGTTCAGAGTAGGAGTGGTGGGTGATGGTCGCCTTGAATTCGCTCGCACCGTCACCGGTATCGTCGTTCATCTCGGTCAAGTCTTGAATGAACTTGGTCTCTGGTTCTGAGTTGCCGCCCCACCAGTCTTCGTCGGTAACGCCGTCAGCATCGTCGTCTTTACCATCGACGTGGTCTTCGTTAATTTGCCCGTCACCGTCGTTGTCCCGGTCGTCAACTGGGCCGTTGTACACGTCGTTATTTGAGCCGTCCAATTCACCTTCCGATGGAGAACATGTCCCCGGGATCAGCGGTCCGGTTGCACCCAACGGCGCCCCCCATTCAAACTGGTAATTACGGTTCAAATCCACGCCGTCACAATCTTCGTCAACCTCTTCTTGAAGGTCTGGAAGTGGCGTAATGCCGGTTAATGTGTTGTCTCGGAGGTTCTTCCTCCAGCCACCTGAAGGGCAACTTTCCCAAGCAGGAGCAGGACAGAAGACTTCACGGTCGTAGATGTTACCGTCCACGTTAAGCATAGGAATCAAGTAGATTTCTCTTGAGTTGACAAGGTCGGTAATCCACTGTTCCGAGTAGTCTTCGTCAACACCGAGGTCACCCGGTCCGCAAGGCGTACCGTCGCCGTTTGAATCTTGGAGCGAATCTTCCAATCCGAGACAATCTCCATCGTCGTCAAGAATGCCGTCACCGTTTGCATCGCCCCACGGGTCCTCATCGACAAGTCCGTCACCGTCGTTGTCGTAGCCGATGTTGTTGTACGAGAAGGCGATGACTTCCATTTGCATGATGGCAACGGTGTAGGACATCCACTCCCGAGCGTGATGGTTGCCCACGATCATGACGTCGTGACGGTCGGCATAGTTGCCGTTGTCACCGACGAAGGGATTGTATTCTCCGTCTTGTACATCACCGGTAATTTTCATCCATGGTGAAGCATGGCCGTAATACCATCCTTCGTAAGCGTCTGCGGTTACTTCTTCACCGCGAGCGTTGGTACCACCGTTCATGCCTTCATGGTATTCGAAAATATCTGGATTGTCTTCTGCAAGACGCAACATACGGGTTTTCATTGTCTCATAACTGTGGTATTCTTTGAATTGCAAAATACGGTCATTCGCTGGCGCCCAAGGGAAAATCATGTTGTTGTAATCGTCGGACCAGATGTCCTCCGGTGTATCAGCAACCGCTGTATCTGCTACAGCTACGGTCCCCGCAACAGGACTGGCCAATGAAAGAAGAAGAGGGAGGCAAATCAAGAACCCCAACGAAGGACGTGGTGCTACAGAATGAGACGTTTTAGTCGCGGTTGGCATCATGCTATCGTTCACTCCAACCCGCTTTACTTCTTGAAGCAATCGTGCCTTTGAAAGCGAAATTTCTAACAAATAAAGAATGAAATCCGTTGATATTGAGGGAAAAGAACAACCCATAGAACCGTGTGGCAGTGGCATGGAAGACCTATGGACACCCGCGGCAGATTCATCTCTACGGGACGAATTGTTTGGATTTACAACCTACACCCTCGCCCTTATTCTGGGACTCGTTATTGCGATTCTTGTTGTCCGCCTTTTGACCATGCGTTTTGCCCCGACCGTCCTGCGCACCATCATTCGTTCGGAAGCCATCAAGGGCAAAACCGTCCAAGACTCCGATAAGGCCCTTGGTACTGCAGTTGGTGTTGGATTGGCCATGGTCGCCATCAACATCATGATCGAGGATATGGAACGAACCGGCTCTCCGATTCTCATGCCGTCAGTAGCCGTGAGTTTCCTTCCCGGAATTCTACAATTCGTTGTGGCCATTGCTTTGGTTGTCTGGGCCTTTAGGTTGGTGAACATCGTTCAAGATGTCGTTGGGCTCTTCGATAACGACGACGTTCTTGACGGCACTGAAAAAACGCTCATCTCGGCCGTACAAAGCACACTCAGATTCGTCATTATCTTTGTCGGTGCTGTATTCGTAGCCGATTCCATGGGCTTTGACCTCACTTCACTGATTGCAGGTTTGGGTATCTCCGGTTTAGCTCTCGCATTGGCTGCCAAGGACTCGATTTCCAACTTCTTCGGGGCGATTACCGTTCTGCTTGACCGGCCGTTCAAAATTGGGGATTGGGTTGTTGTTGGAAGCGCTGAAGGTGAAGTCATTGAAATCAACCTGCGAACAACCTTGATTCGCACCTCTGCCGATACCATCATCACCATGCCCAACGCCAATCTCGTTAACAGTCCAGTAGAAAACTGGGGCAAGCGCCGATGGCGACGTTGGCAAACAAAATTCCATCTTGACATCAACGCCGACGGTGACGCAGTTGCAAGCTTTTGCGAGCGCGTGATGGACGACGTCAAAGAGAATCCAAAAACCCTCAAAGAAGACTCCTCATTCTGTCAAGTCAGCATGATTTCAGCAACATCGCTGGATGTTGACCTGAACCTCTACTGGGATGTTGCGGGTGGCGTAGAAGAGCGCCAAGAGCGAGCCAAGTTCATCATCCGACTCAAGAACATTGCAGAAGACCTCGGGATTGAATTCTACGATGGCCGTGTTCGTCAGCAACGCTGAATCAATACGGTTCGGGAATGTTGCGGTCGGTATAGCGGTACAATCCGATCGCTAAGAACAGGAAGACGGTGGCCAATACAACCGCCCCAAATCCTCCCGAAGAACCGGAGAACGGAGTACCTGCATAGAGGATTGAAACGAGTGAAATGATGAACAACATCAACGAAGATTTTCCACTCAAATTTGTCATTCGTAATACGCCCAATTTTGCCTGAATACGAGATACATCGTTGAGCCAACCCATGCACATGGACTCGGCCTTAGGTTGCTTGAACGCTCGGGCTCTGGCCAATTCGAGGAGAATCGCCTCGTACCTCCAAATCCAGACCCCTCCTTTCAGATTGCGAAGGAAACGTCCACCCCAAGTGGGTGGAGTTTCTGCTTCCCAACCCGCATAGAACACTGAACGTGGAACGGATTCACTGAATCCCCCCCGCAGAGCGATGGTTTGTTCTAGATTTGCAAGAGTTGCGATGGCTGGCATGCGTTCGCTTTCACACAAAAGATGGTCGACCAAAGGGCGTGGCTGAGGCACAAGATTCACTTCTTCGCCCCAGAGAACTCCGTCAAGACTGATGTTAAACGGTGGAAGGCCTTGAACGTGTTTTGTATGCGGTGCTCGCCATAATGTGGTTGTCTTCAAGGTCCCTTCAATGGCTTTGAGGCGTGCATTCCAACGCCATTCGGTGTTTGGAGTTGCTTCGTGTTTCAATGAAGAATGAAGACGCCCAACTGCCCCTCCAAGAGCATGTAACTTGTCTGGGTTTTGGAGGTTCAGAGACACCTCTTGAGGCGTGGGGATCTCGTGATAAGGGAACATACACAGTTGGTCGCCGTTATCGTTTTGCAACCCACCGATTGGAAGAATGACCCGCTCGCCTTTGAGAATCTCCCCCCATGGCTTGTAACGAACAAGCGTGGATACATCAGACCCGGTTTGAAGCGGATAGACATGGACGATAAATTCCTCATCGAGGGCGACGATGATTTTGTTCTGTGTATGAGCAACCACACGAACAGAATCCACGCTCTTGGGCCAAACGCCCCACCACGAACCCGGAGTTTTCTGCCACCATGACGCGTCCAATGCCTCGCTGTAATTCCAACCCCAAATCTTGCCCCAAGGTGTTCTTCGTCCAAGTTCAAGGTTCGAAGGTTCAAGGGCCTCTAAGGTCAGTCCGGCGGGATACCATGGTGGCAGTCGGGCGTCTGCAAGATCGGTTGAACCATCGCCGTCTGCGTGCGAAGAAGATTTCTTTGGTTTTTTGGATTGAGCCGTCGTTGGTGAATGCACGGGAATCTCCCAGACCGGCTCATCCACCATGCCAGTCGCACCGCATTCTCCCCTTCAAAGATGATGCAAACGCCTTGTAGTTCAGAGGGGAGCAATCAAACACCGTATGCCCTCAGCAGAGAAAGGGGGCGAAGCATGGGTATCTCAGAACGCATGGGCGATGTGCTGGGCCACGCAGTTCAGGCAAAGTTGATGCGTGAGGTCCTTGAACATCCGCTTCAGGTCAATCACCTCGCCATCATTATGGACGGCAACCGTCGTTTTGCTTGGAAGAGTAAACTCGCTACCGGCCTCGGTCACCGAATCGGGAAGGAAAAACTTGAACGCGTGTTGGATTGGGTTTTGGAACTCAAGATTCCTTGGTTCACCGTCTACGCCCTCTCTACCGAAAACCTCAGCCGGCCTCAAGACGAATTGGATGTTCTGTTCAAACTCTACGCTGAAGGCCTTCGTGATATTGCAAACGACCCCCGTATTCACGAAAACAAGGTCAAAGTTCACATCATCGGACGAAGGGAACTTCTTCCAGAAAATGTCATTGAGGCCATTGATTACGCTGAATCTAAAACCAAGGATTACGACGATTTTGTTTTCACTGTATGTCTGGCTTATGGAAGCCGTGAAGAGATGATCGTTGCGATTCAAACCATCGCCGAAGACTATGCTTCAGGTGACCTTGCTCTGGATGACATTGACCAGAAAGCCGTTTCGGACCGGCTCTATACGGCCGACATGCCCGACCCCGATTTGGTGATTCGAACCAGCGGTGAGGAACGGATATCCAACTTCTTGTTGTGGCAGATGGCGTATTCAGAGTTGTATTTCACCGATGTATTCTGGCCGTCGTTCCAAAAGAAAGACCTACTCAAAGCCATTCGCACCTACCAAGAACGCGGACGACGGTACGGTGAGTGACATGACCACATGCGATGCGTGCAACGGCTGGCTCAACCCCGCCCTTGCTGCTGACGCTGCCGTACGTCGTGGCGACGCTGTTCTCTTGATCCAACGCAAACACCCGCCAATGGCTGGGGCTTGGGCGCTTCCGGGAGGATTTGTTGACCAAGGTGAAGACCCGATCGACGCCGCGGTTCGGGAACTAAAAGAAGAAACGGGCATTGACGGCCATTCGCCCCGCCTCCTCATGGTGATGGGCGACCCAAACCGGGACCCACGCAAGCACATCGTCAGTGTTGTCTACGAAATTACCGAAGATGGTACACAAGACCCGGTGGGCGGTGACGATGCGGCTGATGCGAAATTTTGGCCCATTGAAACGGTGTTCTCTGGTGAATTGGAACTCGCCGGTGACCATTTGCAAATCCTTACCAATTGGCTCCGATAAATACAAGATTTCCTTAAATAGAGTCATAATGAGATGAAACCATGAGCGATATTACCTGCCCTCACTGCAATCAAATCTTCGAAATGGACGCTGCTGGATACGCATCTATTGTTCAGCAAGTAAGAGGCTCTGAATTTGAGGATGACCTCCACCGACGGCTTACTGAAGCTGAGCAAAAGCACAAGGTTGAACTCCAACTTGCGGAAGCAAAAATGAAGGAAAAGAAGGACAAGGAGTCCTCTGATAAGGACAAACAGATCCTTCGCTTGAAGAATGAACTGAATGCAAAGGATATGGAACGCGAACTTTCGGTACAGAATGCAACCGCTCCTTTGACCGCTAAGATTACATCTTTAGAACACAACATACAATCAGCGGATACTGAGAAGTCGTTGCTTGAAAAAACGTTGACCGAACAGCACCAGACTGAGATGATGGCAAAAGAACAGATCATCAAAATGAAAGACGATGAAATTGAATTGCGGAAAGACATGAAAATGAAATTAAGCAATAAGATGGTCGGTGAAACACTTGAACAGCATTGTGAAGTGCAGTTTAACACGCTTCGCTCTACTGCCTTTTCTACGGCATATTTTGAGAAGGACAACGATGCAAGCCAAGGCACGAAGGGCGACTATATCTATCGTGAAGCAGATGAGAATGGAGTTGAATTTATTTCCATCATGTTTGAAATGAAGAATGAAAACGAAACCTCGAAAACCAAGAAAAAGAACGAGGACTTTCTCCAGAAACTTGACAAAGACCGAACGTCAAAGGGATGTGAATATGCCGTTCTTGTTTCAATGCTCGAAGGAGACAATGACTTGTACAACAGTGGAATCGTTGATAAATCTCACAAATATGAAAAAATGTATGTCGTTCGTCCACAATTTTTCATTCCAATCATCACATTACTGCGAAACGCTGCTCTGAAGTCCCTCCAGGTTAGAAATGAGTTGGCAGTCATAAAATCTCAGAACATAGATGTTGAGAACTTTGAGGATGAGTTGTTGGACTTCAGGGATCGCTTTTCACGGAATTACGAACTTGCTACAAAACAATTCATGGAAGCAATCAACCGGATTGACAAGTCCATTGAGCAGCTCCAGAGGACCAAGGAGCAACTCTTGAAATCAACCAACAACTATCGTTTGGCAAATGACAAGGCACAGGACCTATCAATCAAGAAGTTAACGAGAAATAACCCAACCATGAAGGCCAAGTTTGAGGATTTAGAATCTGAAGATGAAAGCGATGAATGAAACGTTCAGTTGAGGTTATCTCCAGCTTTGATGAAGGCGTTGATTGTGACCTTAGAAATAGCGACGATGCCAAAGAGAATTGCAGCAACCAATGCAATCATTGAACCTCCACCAGTATCGTATTCAGCCGAGAAGTATATTCCAAGCAATACAGCTGACATCCCAAACGCCTGAGTCCACAGTATGCACTGGCGAAAACTCCGACTAATGAGTTGAGCGGTAGCCGCAGGAGTTACCAGCAAAGCGGTAACCAGTAAGGTTCCAACCACTTGTACCATCACCACGACAACTGCGGCGGTGGTCACACTGAACATCAAACCAATCGTACGGACCGGTAGTCCTTGAACACGGGCAGATACCGGGTCAACTGCACAAGCAAGCAATCCATTACGAATGAAAAACAAAACAATGAAAGAAACGAGGCATACAATGGAGATTAAGTCCAAATCATCTTCATTAATTAGGTAGAGCCGTCCGAAGAGAAAGGCCTCAATATCGGTGGTAATAGCGCCCCCACCTAAGCGCAAAGCAACAAGCCCAAGGGCCAACATCCCTGTAAGGAAGATTCCGATAGAAGCATCACCGGTAAGCATTTCTCGAGACTGCATTTCATGAATAAGAATGGCTGCGGTGACGCTGAAAACAAGTGCATATGACAACGGTGACGTCGCGCCCAAAACGACTCCAATCGCAACACCACCGAAAGCAACGTGTGCGAGCCCGTCCCCCATCAATGCAAGGTGTTGAATCAGTAAATAACAACCCAAAATACCCGCTATCACGGTGACCATTATCGCTGCAATAAGCGGGATTTGAAAATAGTCCCAAGAGAAGAAATACGGGAAAATATCTCCAGGCATAAACGGTGCAAGAAACTCCAGAATCGGACTTACGAGGTCGATGATCGGGCCTGCGAGACCCATCATTCTCCCTCCGTGGAGTTGTCGTCGTGCACTTGCCCAATTCCGCGCAGACTTGCAAGTTCAACCAAATCAGGGAAGTCCTCACTCTTCCCATCAAATCGGATTGTTTGTTCAAGAAAGATCATTCTGTGGGCAGTTTGGCGAATTGCAGCAAGGTCGTGAGACACCATCAAAATTGTTTTACCTTCGTCATGACAGAGATTGTCCAGTAATTTGAGCAAGGAATTGCGAGCTTCACGATCGATACCAACAAGAGGTTCGTCCAATAAGATAAATTCGGATTCCGAAGCCAAGGCTCTAGCAATAACGGCCCGCTGACGTTGTCCCCCCGAAAGACGGGCAACATCTGTGTTTTGCACGTCCTCAAGGCCAACCAGCTTGATCGCTTGATTCACGCGATTACGACTGCCATCATCCGAAAAGCGAAACATGTTTTTTCCGTTAACCGTACCAAGACGAACCAACTCACGCACGGTTATACGGATGTCTTTCGGTAGATTTGATGCAGCTTGTGCAACCCATCCAATTTTCCCAAACAACCGACTGGAAAGAGGATGTTGGCCGTAGATGCTTACCGAGCCCTGGTGTGAATTTAACACGCCAAGGAGGGTTAACAAAAGCGTCGATTTACCGCTTCCATTTGGGCCAACAAGCCCAACAAATTCTCCTCGTTCAATCTGGAAGTTGATGTCCTTCAGAACCAACTTACCGGCGCGTTTTACGGAAATGTCTTGGACATCAAGAATAATTGATTTATCCTGAACGGTTCCAACAACCAGTGACTTCATCAATGTTCACGACCCAGTTATGATTGTTCATATCGCATCGTGTTTTATGAAGTTGTCCTACTGGGTGGCTCGTGCTTTGATGTATCCCAAAACCAATCGACTGGACAGAGCGAGAAACACCCCTCCAACAAACAGGATCGGTATGGTATCAACAAGATGCATGGGCTCACCGTAGGATATTACTCGTATTGTAACGCTGAGTTCATTCAGGCGTCAGCAGTAACGCTGCAACTCATTCCGTCCATCAAGTTCTGGAGATTCTTGCCCATTAGGGTCATGTAATCGTCACTGGAATCTTTTGGAGCCATTTCCATTGTGTAAAGGATTTTGACACTAACGCCAGTTTCATCAACAATGCTCTGAACAGAGGATTCGTCAGTATATTCTTCAATGAAGATGACGCTAATGCCTTCTTCCTTGATGAACTCAATCACTTCAGCCACGTCTTCAGGAGATGGTTCTCCTTCCGGGTCAAGGCCGTGAACGGTTTCGAATTGGATGCCGTAGCGAACTGCGATGTAGGAGTATGCATTGTGGTTTGCACTCACCTTCTTTTCTTGGCAAACTCCATCGGTTCCGAAGGCTTCTTGGTAAGCAACATCCAATCCCTTCAACAATGCTGAGTAGGTTTCAGAGTTATCCTCAAAGTCTTCCTGTCCTTCAGGGAAGGCAGCGATCAAAGCCTCAAGAACGACTGCGCTTTGAGCGTCAAATGCAAGAGGGTCAAGCCAACTGTGTGGGTCGTAGTTCATGGATTCTTCATCACCATGGTCATCATGGTCGCCTTCTTCGTCAGCATGGTCATCACCGTCTTCGTCAGCGTGGTCATCGTG
>CAXAHZ010000044.1:0-9942 GCA_963968875.1 uncultured euryarchaeote | reverse complement strand
AGCCCTGCATGATAGTGAGAAATGTACAACCTACCGTCCCATCCTCCACCGTGACTTTGGTCGGTTTCGTCCGTTGTTTCAAAGTAGCCGCTATCAAGGTTATGAGGGGAAAAGAGCAGCCATTCATCTGCGTTCGGATGAGCTTCGCAATCCTCACCGTAACAGTGGTCCTCTGCGTATGGAATCTCCCAATCACGAATGAGTTTGGGCTTGAACTTGAATTGGCCATCCTCCATGGAGTATTCCGTTGTGTCCAGAAGATAGATGATGCCGGTTCCGACGTGTGTGGAAAGAACCTCAACGGCTGCTGTAACGAGGTGGACCGGTTCATCGGAGTATCCTACGTGGGACAAATCAACCATTTCGGGAAACGGCTCTGCGTAATGGATGTAGGAAACCCTTCCCCCATTCTCATTGCCCGTTGTTCCACTGTCCGGTTGGCCGTCGTCGTCGAGGTCAAGGAAATCCATCCAAAGGCCCACTTCTGGAGCCCTCCATCGGCACATCAAGGGGTTTCCTTGACCTGCCTTACAAACTGTAGCGTGGAGGGTATATGCTTCTGGTGAATTGACGGGATGCGGTACATCCGTTACATCCCCAATACGAAGGCCTGCTTCCCAATAGCTACCGTAGACGAAGGTGCGCCCAAATCTTGGGTCGTTTTGGTCTTCTCCAGGCCAGGTTTGAACGGTCATATCGTGAATGTAAATCCAACCTCCCCTGGTTGTTTCCCAAGCAACTTCGTATTCTCCCACTTTGACGATTGTATGGCCAAGTCCGGATCCTGGGACGCCTTGTAAATTCCTTGCGGCGGATCCGTCAAGATTGAGGTGGGCGATGGTTACGCCACCACATGCCTCGCCGATGGCATCGTTGCATTGGTTGTAATCAGGATTGGCAACGAACATATACCATTCTCCATCGATCATGTGAGTGTAGAGATTGTGGGGTCCGCTAGGGTGGTCCGCATCGTACCAAGAATCGACCCATGTGGGGTTCGATTTGTCGGTGACATCGATCAGTGTGACGGTCACTTGGGCGGGGTCGCTCCATTGACCGACGTTTGGATCGGAGTTGCCCGGGTCAATGAGTTGGTTTTGTTGAACAATATACTCGCGACCGTTGTACTCAAGATACTTTACATCCAAAACCTGAGTGTTTGGGTCGTTGTAAACGCCGGCGATGCTGGTATTGGTTGGATCCGTGACGTTTACGATGTGCATGTCGTTCCAGCCTGCGAGGTAAGCATATGTTTCACCGTCTGGTGTAGTTGCGACTTGTACCTCTGCATTTCCTGGAGTCGTAAGCGCATTGAAATCAAGCAATTCCATATTATCCGTACCGGCAATATGTTGACTCGCGTTGCTGTGATCGTGGCCTTCGTATTGGAATAGAGGGTCGCCCCCTGCAAGAACCGAGCGTTCTTCTTCAACAGCATCTTCACCGTCAAAAATGAGGGTTGCGGTTGATGCTAGAAAAAGAATAAGAAAAATACCTAGCGCTATTTCTTTCCCGTTCATGTCTATCTCATCGGGCTCTTCCGTTTGGTCTTTATGACCCTGCCGGTGTCGCAGTGTATGGGCAAACGGTGGAGGCGGGTGTTGATGGCTGCTATTTTGGCCCTCATGTTTGGTTTGAATCCTGCTTTAGCACACGAACAGCAAACACTCACCATCATCCTGAACGAGGAGGGGGCCGTCGTTGGTAACATCTCCGACCCTACTTTTGTTCAGGGAAATGCTGTCTGGTTCAAGATGTTTGACTCAACAGACAATGCGACAGTACAAATTGGAATTGATTTGGACGGCGATAAAACGCTCAATGCAACAGATGATTACATCTCTCCAATCCTTGTAGAGTCTTGTGAATTGGATGAAAATGGTTCTCTCGTCGACGAGAATTGTGCAGTTTCTGCGATCTATCCATTCGCTCTTAATGCAACGGTTGGATCGTACCAGTACTGGGTCATAAAAAATGTCAATAACACAACAACAAATTGGACTTATGAGATTCAGGTTTTTGAGGACATACATGAAGATGAAGGTCCTAATCCGGGTGATTGCTTCGGGTCCGGTTGTGACGATGGTCTGGCTGAACAGGACGATGAAACCGATGGAAGCAGTGTTTCAAGAGACGATTGGATTTTAGTAACCGCTCTTGTTGCTGGTATCGGAGTCGTGTTTCTTACCGTATCAATTCAAAGTGAGCGAGCATCGGTTCAAACTAAGAAACCGGTTGAAGAGGAATGACTAACCTTCAATGAGCGGACATTGGCGGTCGTCTACGATTTCAATGTAGAAATTTGAAAATAGAGCTTGTCTCCATTTTCTTGGGCGTGGTGAGGCGTTCGCTTTGTTTTGCATATTCTCATGTTTACATTGGACCTGTTCCTGTATCAAAGAATCGGTCCGTAGAAGCGTAGGACTTGAGAAGGTGAACCGTCACGCACGGTTATGATGGGGGTTCGTTCCAGCCAAGCATTGCTGTTGGTTATGCTCATGATTTCAGCACCACTCTCGGGGTGTTTCGGTGAAGAGGAGGAAGGTAGCGGCCTCGTAAATATATCAGATGTCACCATCACTCCGAAGCTTATGGTCGGTGGATCTTTTCAGCCCGTAACCGTTTCTGCGGGCGAGGACATGTCTGTGTTTCTTCCTTATCTTGTGATCGATGAGGAAACGGGGTACGTCGCAAATTCAACCGTTTTAGATTTGAAAAAGGGCGATTCTGTACAACTTTCTCTCCTTGCCCCGCCAAGAGCTGGGCTTGCTGTTGCCCTTCTGGGAGAATACGGCCGAAACGCCTGGCCCATTCGTGATGCAAACGAATCTTGGGCCTCGTGGTACTCAGACGGGGAGCATCTACGCGCAGACGGAGGAGCCGTACAACGAACCGGGAACGGAACTGGGATGTTTAATGCAAGTGCCACGACCGGTGGGGCCGTCAACGTTGCAACACTAATCATTCAGCGACCTGTGGCGCCAGCTTACAGTCCCGATGAGGGGGGGCGTCATTCGTCCGGCCTTGTAAACGGCCGAACCGTGTACAACTATCTCCATCACCTTGCAGATGAAACGCCCGATCCTCTTGACTTGACGGACGGTGCCGTTGGGTACTTGAACCGGTGGGCCGGTCAAGGAAATACCGCCTACGAAGCCGCTGCCGTCTATCTCATTGACGAATTGGAATCGTTTGGATTGGAAGTTGATGCACAGCGTTTTGAATTTACAGACATATTCGGGAATCAGAACCCTGAATCATACAACATCTGCGGCTTCCGCTATGGAAGTGAAGTTCCAGATGAATGGATGGTTTTCGGGGCTCACTTTGATGTCGCTCCACCCGCTAATGCGTTGTTGGCGGACCCGCATCTCACTGGAGTGCGAACCTACGGAACGGGCGTTGGAGCCTATGACAATTCTGCAGGCACCAGTATGGTATTGACCGTTGCTGAGGCCATGTCAAATTTTGATACCCGCCGAACCATGGTATTTTGTTTCTGGTCCGGGGAAGAAGGAGGAAAGCGTGGAAGTGATTACTGGACCGATTATTACGTTAAGGAAGACAATCCCGATGTTACAGTTACCAATTACATCAACTTGGACATGGCTGGAGTGAATTGGCCTGGTGGCGGTGGTGCTCCGCACGGCGACCCTGCAACTGAAGTAGACCCTGATGGGTATCCTAAGGATGAGGAAGTATGGCCGATGCGAGTTTATCTCGGGCCGTCCCTTGACCATGATGTCATCAATCAACCGGAGATGGTTGGGCTGACGCTTTGGATCGGGGCAGACGCCATTGGTGTTGAGCAACAGCAGAGTGTTTTGGTCGGTGAAGGGTTTGCAGAAGACACGTGGAAAGTTGACGATTGGTTGGACCGTGGAAAGCCGGAGATTGTCGTGTATGAAGACGTTACCGCTCGTTCTGACCACGCCAGCTTTCAAGATAACCTCGGCACCGTTACCTTAGGATTTGGCGGCTTGGTTGACGGGTATTGGTGTTACCACCAAACCTGTGACACGCTCGAGGAGATGGAAATTTGGATGGACACCACTGGAAAGGGGTATGGAGAAGAGCATTCAGGAACCTCAAATCTCGTTGATAGTCTTGACATTATTACGTGGTGGGCAGCTTACAGTTTCTTCCATTTGGATGAGAAACCTGTCGTGAATGCCTATATTTGATTCACCGAATCAGTGATGAAATTGGTGACGCTATCAATGACAATAGGCCGCTTGGACTCCAAAAACCAAGGAACATTGTAAACAATGGAAGGGCGAAAATTATAACCACAATGTAAAACGCTTTTTCGCTCCAGTCCTTTACTTTCAAACCGTCAAGTGGTCCAAAGGGTAACATGTTAAACAATCCCAAAAAGAGATTGGCTCCAAGCCAATAAACACCAACGTCGATAAGCATGGCTTGCCATACAAGACTACCGTCGAGCAAATACCCTTGCCCAAACCGAGATGTCGCATTCCCGGTTGGAAGCGTTTCAAATGCTCCAGACAGACCAAGCACGATACCCCACAGTGGAATTCCAATGATGAAGAGGCCGAGATTGGTCAGTGGGCCAGCGACGGCGATGTGTCCATTTTGACGACGAGTTACCAGGCCTGCAACCATGACGGCCCCCGGCGCCATAAAGAGAAAGCCGAGGAGTAAGGCAAGGAATACACCCATCTGTAGGCCTTTTGGGTCTGCCCTAAATTCAGCCCAACATCCGTTCTTCTTTGCAACAAGTTTGTGACCTATTTCATGAAGAAGGAAGGCTGGACCAATCGCTACGAACATAACGGGCATCGCGAGCAAGAGAGAGACGGTCCATTGCGACATCCCAAGAGCTCCGAGGCCGGAAATTCCCCCAACAGACATGAAGCCGAGAGCAAGGGTGAATGCCCCCATGGCTTGTCGTAGGTGCGCCTTTTCTTCTTTGCTAAAGTGCCAAAGTGGACCTGCATGATGAGCTGGGGGTTGCCACGCAGATTGGCCAAAGAATTGTGCGAAGGCTGGAGGGAGGGCGTTACCGGATGGTTGGGTATCAAAATGGATGGTTCCCGTTGAGTCCGTTCGTTGATGGATGTGGCGGATTCGAGAACGATCGTTGTAGGATGATGAAAAGGGGTCGTCATCAATGAGGTCTGCCCGAGAATCTCTGCGCCCCATACTTGTTGGTAGATGCCGTTCACTTTGAATCCTCGTGTCCGAGGGTTCATGTGGTTGAGGGGGTTCGTGTCAACTGCGATTCTCATGTCTATGCCCCGGAAAGCGATGAAGGAGCTTGGTTTCCAGGCCTGTTGTTTGTGGTGTGATGCCCCGGATGATGCGGGTGCAAAACGTTGTGGCCCGTGTATTGGCCACCACAGAGTGGTGAGAGAGTCGATAGCTGCAAGTCAGCCAGATGACCCTTTGTTTCAACTGGCGAAAGAAATTATGGCATTTGCTGCAGCGCCTCATCGATACGATCATGACGAAGTCCATGGCGCTGTATTAAGGGAACAGCAACGTAGGGCCTCGGGTCTTTCTGAGCCAACCCCTCTTCCTACTTCGGAGCAAGTTGGAGATTTATTTGCTCAACAGAGAACATCAAGTAAAGAGAGTCTTATCCGACAAATTGGAAATAAAAATCCGTGGAAAAACAAGCCGCCATCTGCCCAAGTTGCTCGAATTCTGGGCCAAGAAGCTTGGGAGGATGAGGCACTCCGTTCCGATGAAAATTATGGTGCAAGAACCGTACCGAGTTCGCCGATTGAAAGGGTTGACCGAACCGAACGCTCGGGTGAAGATACCGCATTGACCGACCGCGTCCAGTCGGCGGCCGAAGTTTCGACGATGGAAGACGAAGTAGCAGAAATTTTTGAAGAGATTGAGTTTAACCGTCGCCAAACAAAGCGAAAAGAATTGAAGACCGCTTTGAAGGACATTCAAGAACTGGTTGATGATGATTTAGAATTCTAAATCAGTATTCCTTAGAATAGGGTTGGCGCACGTGATCTGCGGCGTTGAGGTTGTAGCTCACTCGTTGCGTACCCCTTCCCTTGGACTTCTTTCCAAGGATTTGTATGTGGCCCAATTCTTTGAGGTTTGATACGTGGGTTCCTGCACAAGGACACATATCAATTTGCTCGCCAATACTAACAATCCGTAAATCGGTTACTGATGCTGGGAGGAGGTCCATATTGGTGCGTTCTGGGGGCATAATTGTGTTGACTTGCTCTCGAGTCATGATGGAATCTGTGACTTCAAGACCTTCATCGATACGTTCGTTGACTGAAGTTGTCATGCTTTCTAGCATCGTTTCGTCAAATGAAATAGGATTGAAGTCAATTCTTGACCGGTCAGCGTGAATTTGATTTCCAACCGTTCGGGCGCCGTCAAACATTTCGTAAACCAAACCGCTTACGAGATGTTGAGCCGTATGCATTCGCATTCGGGCATACCGCATATCCCAATCAATACTCCCTTGAATCTCGTCACCAATGCTAAGTTGATGTCCTGTCTCCAAGGTGTGCTCCACATCGTCCCTTCCTCTGACTTCTGTTACTGAAAGAGGGCCGTTGGGTCCAATGATTGTCCCTGTATCCCAATGTTGTCCTCCACCCAATGGATAGAAGAGGGTCCTATCGAGGAAGACCGACGTCTCCGATACACCAACAACTGTGGCGTGAAAGGTTTGGTAATAGCCAGCATCAATACTCTCAAGATAGAGTTTGGTGGTTGTCATGGGTTAACCTGTGGACGGCCCTTCATGAGATTAACCGTCTATTTTGAGAGCATCTGTGTCAATAAAATCCTCAATCATGTTCGCATGGGCTTCATTGCTACCATCAATGACAATGGCTGGCGTCTTCCATGCCGAGTTAAGAGCTGCTGTGGAACGCCACAGTGCTCTGAAAAACCCAACTTCTTCATACTCCCAGCCACGTTCTTCAGCGTATTCTTTCACAATAGGGGCTGCTGTCGGGAGGTTGAAGTGAGAAAGAGCTGGGAGGAGATGATGTTCGATTTGGTAATCGAGTCCGACGAAAAAGAATGAGCCAAATCTGCTCATTTTGATGCGTCGTCCTGTTTCGATTTGTAGCCTCCAGTTTTCATCGTATTCCGAAACGATTGGGCGCCCGGCATGGCCGACGATGAAAATTGCAGTGAGGTAAGTTCCGACGAAACTCCAGAGGAGCATGTAGAAGCCAAAGGTAACCTGCCAAGAAACTCCGAGGAGGATTGGTAGTGCCAACCACAAGAAGAAATGCACCAAAATAAGGGAGGAATCAAGCATCCATATCTTAGAGAAGCGATTTCGCTTCTTCTTGAACGGCCTGGTGATAACGTATTTAATGCCGTCCCAGCGCATTAGATGCCCAACAAGAAGGGATATGGGCCAGAAAAAGTATGCTTGGATGTAGCGTTGGAAAAACTTACGAATCGGACCGCTTGAATCGTATTCTTCCTTCGAGAAAGTAAGGGGCCAGGAATGAATGTCAGGATCTTTGTTGATAACGTTCGGTTGAGCATGGTGTTTGACGTTGTGCTTTTCTCTCCAATACTCCATTGAAAGCCCAGAAAAGAGAGGGAATGCAACGGCCGCAAGAGATATGTTTCCAAGTTTTGATTTACAGGCTGCTGAATGCACTCCTTCATGGCCGATCATGGCAACGGTCGTCGTGAATAGAGCCGTAATGGGTAGGAGGAGGAGTCCCCACTTGAGTGGGAGATAAATGTGACCGGTATACATGAAGGCCAGAAGGGTGAGCAATGAAATAATTTTGATCCAAGATTTCATCGTAGGCTTGTCCAGTAGCCCTTTTTCTTGTAGTTTTTTCCTTAATTCTGCCATTGGATGTGCTGCCATTGAACCATTCCCCCCCTACAACATTAAGTTGTCCGCAATCCTTCCGCAACATCCGTCACCTATCAAACTGGTGTTGGGGGCTACACTAAATGTGATGTTCTGAGTGTTGTCTGAACAAACTCAATGACTTCGGCTTGAATTGAATCAAAAGATGTTTTAGAAACATCGCTCGATAGATGTGTTCGCATCTCCTCAAGATAGCCTTTTGGTGGATTCCAATAATTAGAATTGTTCCACCATAGTTCAACCAAATTATCACCCCGGTGTAAAAGAAGGGATGGGGAGTTTGGAACAATGTTAGGGAGATGATCTGAACTTATAATTCCGCCAAACCACGAAACCGTTTCGGGAAATGGATAATCAATGCAGTGATGTTGACCAAGGCAGTGTTGGAGGCCGCCAGGCTTTGTGCTTGGAATTTGGGCGTTGATAAGATGATGAAATGGGAATACCGTTGGTTGTGAAGTTTCATTAGAAGATGTTTCAACAATTGTTATTGGACCGTCCTGAGTTGTTTGGTGAATACGAGTTCGGGTTCGCAAATGAACTCCTTTTTGTGCTGCGACGATGGTGAGATGTTTCATCAGCCATTCCCACCTTAGTCCCCATCCCATTGGATTTTTTTTCATCAAAAGAAAAGAACGCTGTTCTTCAGTCAAAAACGGGTCGAGAAGTGACGGGTCGATGATGTAGCCTGGATGCCAGGCGGGGGTACCAATTTCTGCGTCAAGCTCAAACAAGGTGACGTTGTGTTCTGGGGTGAGGTATAAGGAAATAAGAATCCCTTGGAGACTACCGCCAACAATTCCTATATTCATATCAATCAACTGAAACGAGTTCTAATGCAAACACTGGACATGATGGTATGCAGAGTTTACAGTGGGTACACTTTGGTTCGTCAACATAGATCATACGGTCTTCAAGAGTGAGTACGTTCACTGGACATAAGGCAATACAAGCTCCGCATCCGAAACACCGATCTTCACGGACGGAGAATTTCTTATCCTCTTCCCGTCCCATGACATGTGGAAGTGGGGTGTATTCAAGGACTCTTCGTCTTCCAGTGGTTATGATATATTGAAAATACGATGAAAAAGAAACATACGGACGATCACCCCTTGATTTCCACTGGACAGGATACGTGTTGTTCCCCGAATACAAAGAAAGAGAAGAGAGAAATCGAATACAAAGAAAACCCGTTGAGATTGGTCGCGAGAAGTTAATCAACATAGTGGTAAAAATCAATGAGAAAATATTCTTCAACAATATCAAAATGATTCCAGTGGAAATTAAGGGGTGACTCCCTACATCTTAACAAAAATGACTTCAAGGGCTTAACATGGTCTTCTATTCACCCGGACGAACAACGAGCTATCCGGAGCAACCTCCTGAAGACGGTTTTCGATTTCATTATCTAGGTGGTGGAGATGAAGTTGGAAACGTTGGAATAATGTTGGAAGATCCTGAAGGAGTTCGTCTGTTATTGGACTACGGGCTTGCCCCCACTAATCCTCCACGGTATCCATCCGAAGCACCGTTGGTTCATGATGCAATTATTACTCATTCGCACATTGATCATCTTGGAATGGCGCCATGGTTGTGCGCAAATCATCAAACCCGGCTTCATGGAACACCTCTTACAGCACATATTTCTGATATGATGTGGAGGGATTGTTACAAAGTAAGTTCAATCGAAAAGTATCCTTTGGCATGGGATAAACGTGATATTGACACCGCATTAGCTTCGTGGCATGTCCATGAATTTGATGAGCCCTGGAAGCACCATTCATGGACGCTTACACTGCGACGAGCTGGACACATACCAGGTGCTGCCATGTTGGAAATTGAAACTCCAAAACACCGCATTCTATTGACAGGTGATTTTGACACACGAGACTCTCCTTTAGTCAAGGGAGCAGAGCCAATGAAAACAGACATTCTTTTTATTGAAGGGACTTATGGAGGCCGAGAACACCCACCTTCTGAAGAAGAAGTTCAACGGTTCATTGCATCCGTGACTGAGGTGGTGCAACGAGGCGGAACCGTTCTTATTCCTGCATTCGCAAACGGCAGAACTCAAGATGTTGTCATGC
>CAXAHZ010000043.1:0-10184 GCA_963968875.1 uncultured euryarchaeote | reverse complement strand
GGCGAACAGTTTCTGCTTGCTGCATGTAAACATGGCCTTCATTAGGCTTTTGCTTATAATTTCCCTGAGGCCTGAACTGCAATTTCAGCATTGGACGCTGCTCGACCTTTATGCGTCCTAAAACCGCAGTCCGATTTCGGCCGGTTTCATGAAGGATGAGAACTTCGTCTCCGCTCTTGAGTTCACTCATGTATTTCGTGGTTCCATCTCCCATCAGAATATAGGAATGGGGGGAGCCGGCATTTACTCGGAACGGACGAGTTGGTACAAAGGATGACGTTAGTGTCTCACTGTGGACGAGAAGCATTTGCGATGAGCTTGAACCGATGAGGACACCCTCTCCTATCTCGAGCAGTGAAGTGAAATCAAGGCAATATCGGTCACCAAGACCTCCATCTTCCACGCTTTGAATTATAAATTCCTCGAGTGGATAAGAACCTCGTGGGGTCTGAATATTTTCAACATGGTTTTCCGTGATTTCAAGTCGCTGAGATTTTGTAATTAAAGCGGCCTCGATGACAGTTTTAGAATTTGGTACCACCAGAGCGTCAACACCTTGTTCCAGAGCAAAGCCAGCACCCTGTGCTTGCATCTCCGTTGAAATCATAGCAGCGATTTTTGTGGGTGAACCTTGCCTTGCGGCAATTAGGTTTTCAAGAGGAATCATCGACCATGTTTGGCATTCAATCAACAACCAGTCTGCACTACCAATGGCAGCCTTGCACTTGTTTTGGGATTCTCCATCTGCAATTAGGTAGTATCCGCCAATCAATCCATTCTCATCTCTTAGGTAGCCCTTATTGACAGATACATGCTGGTCGGTTAGGGGTTCGTTAACCAACCATCGATCAACACCCTCTGTAGATACGGGGGATTCATCTTGGCGAAGATCAACCCATACCTCCATGAAACCAACTCACAATCCGTTTGTTTTTAGCGCATCTTCTACATTTGCATTTCGATGAACGATGCTCACGATTGCCCGAGCGAGGGATTCACAGTGTGGGTGTGCGAATACTTGGCGCCCCATGCAAACTCCTGAAGCGCCGGCATTCATTGCTTCTTTTACCATTGAAAGGATTGCACGACTGTCTCCAGAGGCAGGCCCTCCTGCGACCAGGACTGGAATGGGAACCGCAGATGAGATCATAGAAAAACTATCTTTGTCACCGGTCCAAACAGATTTTGCTGCATCACAGCCAAGCTCAAATGCAAGTCTGACGCCATGTGCTTGACCTCCAGTTGGGTCATTTTCCATGACGTTGAGATGTTCGCCACGGGCGTAAACCATCCCGAAGGAAGGGAGTTGTTCGTGATGGGCTTGCCGATTGAGTTCTCCCATGCGTTCTACCATCGTTGCTTCGTGTATGCTCCCCAAATTAACTTGGCTGGAAACACCTATACCTCCTCTCGACAGGGTTTCATCAGCGTGACCGACAAGTACCTTGTTGTCGCTGTTGGGTCCACCGTGCCGGGTAGAAACTGAATAATGGACTACCATGGACGTTTTGGTTCCTTCACAAAGGTGCCCGTATGCACTCACTACTCCTTTCTGAGCAACAATAGCATCCACTCCGGCTCGTACAAGACACGAGATTGTCTCCTCGAGGTTCTCTAAACCTTGGGTTGGATAATCCGAGGCTCCGTGGTCAATTGGTATCCATACGCCACGGCCGCCTGGCAGCAGAGATTCGAGTCGGGATGCTTTGTCCATGGTACTTCCAAGCAGAACTTACCATCAAAGGTTTGTATCTCGGATTTATTGAATTTGTTCGCCAAACCATCCCAGGATTGCTTGTTCAGCACCTTGTAGATGTTCTTGATATGTTGAACGAGCGATGTCCATGTATTCTGCCAAACCTTGTATGGTAACTCGCTTTGGATCCTCATAATAGCCATGCTTTGCTGCTAATGAAAAGCAATCGTTTTGGCGAGGAGTGAGAATGGCTGATATTTCATCGGCATTGCTTTGTACGTTGTGGACTCTCACTTCGTCAGGTTCCAATACCATTTTGCAGAGTTTTACAAATGTGGAAATTGCATCTGGTAAACCACGAATATTAACAGAAATAGCACCTTGGTCAAACTCATACGGGGGTAAAATGTGGATGTTTTCTGAATTAGAAGCCAGACACACCAACGGATGACGATTCCAAATTACCAATGCGTCACTTTCACGTTCGTTCAGTTTCTGCTCAACTGAGATAAAATCTAAATCATCAAAATCGTCCACCGTTTTCCCTTCACGGTAGGTTGGCAATACTATTTGCCGAACGCCTGTCGGCTCAACGGCTAGATGGCCCATCACCTTAAAATTTGAAACAATTCTACTCAAGTCTGCAAACTCCGTTGATGCTAAGGTTGCTTCTGACCAACTCAATGAAACCTCACGCATGTCCGCCCCTAGGGGCACGCCTTCTTATGTTTTGATGCCAATATTCAGATTGATAGAATCATTCTTGCACATCGTATGTTTGAAGTGGTGACTGCGCATCGGAAGGGTCATGCAGCCAACTGATTATATCCTTACCATCGCATTTGGCGGTGCTTTTGTCATGGGGCTGCTCTTCATTGCAATGCGCAGGGAAGCCCAAGTTAACGTTCAGAGCGGCATGAATGCCGAAGGATTAATGCAACAACATTCTGGTATGGGCTTTGGGAAGGCCAAGAAAAATTTGGACCGTAAATTATCTGCAGTTCAAGACCTACTTCGCCGCCAAAACCATTCTGACCTCGGCTCCGCAGAAGAGCGCTTTACACGACGCCGTGAGGAAGAGCAAGAGGCTGCAGAAGAAGCTCGTCGTCGGAGAGAACTTGAAGATTCTGATCGTGAGGAACGTGAAGAAGAAGAACGCCGTCGTAGAGAACTTGAGATGGAACAGAAAGCAGCAGAACGTGCTGCTGAAGAAGAGCGCCTTGCTTCCGAACGAGAACAGGCTCGCCAACTGGAACTTGCAGATTCCGAGGAACAACGTTTGAAGGAAATCGAAGAAGCCCGAGAAGAGGAAGCATTGGAGTCAAGGGAGGCAGCCAAAAGAGCCATGTCCGAGTTGCAAGCACGTCTTGAGAGAGAAGGAGCGCAATCTTCCGATGTCCAAGTTTCCTTGATGTGGAACAATTACAACGACCTTGACCTTCACGTGGTTTGTCCTTCCGGGGAACGCATACACGGCGGAAACAAGACCTCTGACTGCGGTGGAGACCTTGACGTGGATGCAAACGTCCGTGCTGAAACTCGCAAGCCAGTTGAGAACGTCTTCTGGGAAGAAGGAAAGGCTCCTGCAGGCAAGTACCAAGTGTATGTTCACTATTACAAGAAGCACAAGAAGCGACGCAGTAAGGACCCAACAAAGTTCCAACTCATCGTTAACGCGGGAAGCGATTTGATGGAATACAATGGAGAACTTTCCATCGGAGACCCGATTATGTTGGTAGCAGAATTTGTTCTTCCTTCGTTAGAGGAACGAGCAGCACGTCGTAAGGAACTTGAAGCCGAACTCCTAGCAGCAGGTGGCGAAATCCCAGAAGGGATTTCTCAAGAAGAAGAGGCGCGGCAAGCAGACATTGCAGCAGCCGAATCACAACGTATCGAAGAAATAGAGGCTGCTAGGGAGCAAGAAATGCTCGAGTCTCGTGAGGCTGCCCAACGAGCCATGTCCGAATTGGAAGCTCGTCTTGCGAGAGAAGGAGCGCAATCTTCAGATGTCCAAGTTTCCCTGATGTGGAACAATTACAACGACCTTGACCTTCACGTGGTTTGCCCATCCGGTGAGCGCATTCACGGTGGAAACAAGACCTCTGCCTGCGGCGGAGACCTTGACGTTGATGCAAACGTCCGTGCTGAAACTCGCAAGCCAGTTGAGAACGTCTTCTGGGAAGAAGGAAAGGCTCCTGCAGGCAAGTACCAAGTGTACGTTCACCACTACAAAAAGCACAACAAGCGACGCAGTAAGGACCCGACAAAGTTCCAAATCATCGTTAACGCAGGCCACGACCTTCTTGAATTCAATGGAGAACTATCTTCAGGAGATCCAATCATGCTTGTTACAGAATTTGATTTGCCAACTCCTGAAGAAAGAGAAGTGCGTCGCCGAGAACTTGAAAGCCAAATAAAATTGGCTGAAGAAGGCATGAATGAAAAGAAAGATTCGAAGAAAGAAGAATCCGCTCCTGAAGTTGAAGAGGAAACATTTGACGCATCGGAAGAGGAATCAAAAGACACCTCTGAATCCGATGACTTGCCAAGCGCTCCTGATTTAGACTTTCTTTTAGGTGAGGATTCCGAAGATTGAATCTTAGGAAATAATGTCATCAAGACGGTCAGCGTTGAGTGCATTACGGATTGAGCGTGCTATACGTCGCCCAGTTGACATGAATCTCTCATTGATATCCGAGTACGGTGAACCGCCTACGAAAGGGTTTGAGCCTGCAACAATTCGCGCACTGATCTCAAACACTTTGAATTCAAGCTGGTCGGTAACAATAGTCTCTAAGCAGAAAGGCCCTAACATTCCTCGAGAACCTTCTTCAAGGTTAAATGAGGCAGCAACCGTCCCTTCAGCCATTTCAAATGCTCGTGGTAGAAGTGATTCGCGAATCACCACTGGTTGATTTCCTGTTACGACAAAAGACGGCTCAAGGGCCATCTCTCGTAAATCTCTTAGGCTACCCAGTTTGTAGAATTCGTCAACATTGCTTTCATCTCTACGATCCATAGAGAGAAGTTCCAAACGACCCATGTTCTTACCTGCGTGTTCTCCTCGTCCTTGTACTTGATAGCCGTCCTTTGCAGTTGGGTCAAAGAAGAAATGAAGGTAATATCTGCACCCTAGTACATATTCCTGGATTGTGAATTCTTCTTCAATGTCAACATTTCTTCTAAAGTCACGATAGTCACGAGCGATAAAGTAGCCACGACCGCCCTTGGCTCCTGCGTATTTTACAATGACGGGACCGTCAATGTTGTGTGGGTCCTCGATGACGCTCGGCATTGTACAACCGCCTGCTTCTAACCAATCCCGCTGCAATGCTCGGCTGCTTTCCCAGTGCAAGATATCGCGATTACCAAATGTTGGAACTTCTAAGTTCCTAAAATTTGTTGCCCCCAAGTACTCAACAAGTGAACCGTGGGGGACAATAATCACATTTTTTGAACGAAACCATTCTGCGTGGTCCAACATCTCCCGGTAGTCGTCTAACATTAACCATTCATCGGGGTCTGCTCCTGGAAATGCTTTGTAGAAGCGGCGTCGGTTTTCTCCTACCGCTATACCAAGCGTACGAAAGCCTTCTTGACGAGCTCCATGAAGGATTTGTAAGGACGAATGAGAAGCAACAACTCCAATTGTGATCTCGTCCGGATTATAGCCGGCGAGCCAAGTTCGCACCACCTCGAAATCTACGCCCATGCCGAGGGGTTTCGTATTCGCTCTATGAGGGTTATGCCAGTTTTTGGTCCTCATTGAAAATTAAGAAGAAAAGTTCACGGCCCGACATGAATACGCAGGTCGTCTTCGCATCCCAAGAAGGTGAAGGGTTCATGTGGTGTGTTGAGGTACACAGAGTCATGGGAGATGAAACGCCATCGTTCCGAATGACCTATGGAGGATACTTACAGTTGGATTCACTCCTTGGGTTGCAAACCGGGCCAGAGGGATATGCTCCTGCCCCATCAAACGATGAATTACACTTTATCGTCGTCCATCAAACATTTGAACTTTGGTTCAAGCAAGTGCTTCGTGAATTGAAAGAGGCTCGCGATCTTATGATTTCTGATCGCGTAGAAGAAATTACAGTACCAAAAATAGTCCACCATCTTGAACGCGTATCTGAAATTTTCCGCCTACTTGCTGATCAATGGAAGGTGATGGAAACCCTCACTCCACAAGATTTCCTCGGATTTAGGGATAGACTCGGAACCTCCTCTGGCTTTGAATCATGGCAGATGAGAGAGATGGAAGTTCTCCTCGGACTTGAGAACGAACAAAGAATGGGCGGCATGGATCCGCTTGCACACATGGAGAAACTTGCTGGAGAAGGCAAAGTTCCGGCAACTGCTCTTGCTGATTTCCATGCAACACATTCACTTCCTTCACTCAATAATGCCCTCATGGCGTGGCTCGGAAGAACTCCAATTCACGGATCATCCCCGGATGCAGAGGGTGATGACGGTGTGGTGCTCGAATACGTCAACAATCATCTTAATTCAATGCAAGAGCATGGAGAATCAGTTATCAAGCACATGATCTCAATTGGCCATGGTGATGAGGCCACCATTCGTCCACGAATTGAAGCTGGTGTTCACGGTGCTCGTTCTTTCCTGATTGATGAGAATGGCGTCAATCGGTCTCGTGCTGGATTATTGTTCATCGAGTCGTATCGTGATTTGCCGCTCTTGGCGTGGCCACGTAAACTGGTGGATTGTTTTGTAGATCTTGAGGAGTCAATGCTTCTTTTTAGAACCCATCATGCAAGGATGGTTGAACGGATGATCGGACGCAGAATGGGAACTGGAGGTTCAAGCGGGGTGGATTATCTTGATGCAACCACGAAGTACCGTATTTTTGTTGATTTGTGGGCAGTGCGAACGATGCTTGTCAAACGAGATGCGCTTCCAAGCCTGGAAAATGCAGGTTTTTACGGTTTTTCTTCTTCTTGACCGAATCTCATTCATGAGGGTCAATGTCAATAGGAATCAGATGATTCTCATATTCGTAAAGTGCTATTTTTAGTGGGTCTAAAACGAAACGTGCGGATGCTTCCTCAAGACCGTAAAGGGAAATGAGTTCTTCTTTGAACTCTTGGCGAAGGACTTCCTCAGTTGCATAAAGCGGGGCGCCCATTCCAATTTGTAGTGCTCGTGCACCAATAATTCTGGCTCGTTCAAATCGTGTGTGGAGTCGTGCGGGCTTAACCATTTTTGTACACCTGCGAGTGAAGTCGCATTACGCCCACAGGCCAACTCTTTTTGAACCTACCTCAACCCAAAGAAGTTTACTCTTCTTCAAATGCGGGAACGCTAGCGGAGTTTTTCATCAGATTACGTTGCATTATTAGTGCGGGGGAAAGTATTAGCAAAAGTACCGCTGTGGCTATCAGCGCTGTTGTTTTAGGGTTGTAAGGCGTGTTTGGGCCATCGGAGGAGACGTCTTGTTCACTGACTTCCATGCGGCCCGTAGGAGCATTCGATGAGGTGGTAAGGATTCGTGTTCCGGGCTGCTCAAGCATAACAACAAATGTCCCTTGTCCGTCGGCTGGAAAAGCACTGAGATTGTACTCTGAAATTGTAGAATTAAATTCCCAAGATTGTTGTGCCAAATGGGGATGAATACGATTTTCAGATGAATGTGATGTTGGTATTAGATACCATATTCTAAGCACGGTTTCGTTTGAGGAATTCCAAGCTACAGTTCCGTTGGAGATGCTAAGCGAGGAAAGGCCCCCATATTCCTCACTGGAATTGGTTAGCGTCATATTGAGGTCCATTGCCTGACGTGTACCGGTGAGGAGGAACTGACCGTCCACTACAATCGACGGATAGAACAGCAACCGAAACTCCAAGTCATACCTCAATTTTGAGGCCGACAAAAACGACAAGTCTTGATTTGAAGGATGATGTTGAACGACCAATACATCTGTTCTGTTTAGGGTGTTGACTTGTTGCGAAACCTGAGCGCATGGTTCGCACCAATCAGCGCTGTAATACTCTACGAGATGATTGGGTTGCTCTATCTCACAGGTTTCATTTAAGAAACACGAGGCTGAAAAGGTACGCACATCAAGTAATGATCCGTATTCTTCAATTCCAGTTTCGCTTTGATTTCCTTCAGCCGGTACTATTGGAAGAAGGACTACAGCAGCGAGCAGAAGTGGAACGTAAAACCGCCAACCCATGCACAGGGGTGGAGGCATTTGTTCAAAAGGGGTCTCCTACCACGCATAGGTATGCAACTGCCTTGGTGGCGACGCCCGTCCACCCTGCCATTGGTGATGTTCATCATGGCGCTACTGATAATTGCAGTTGGGGGCAGTATCCGCATTAACGACGCAGGAGAGTCTTGCCCGGAATGGCCAACCTGTTTTGGAACATGGCACTTTGACATTTCCGAAGCAGAGCAGGGTGCATATTGGGATGCCAACCCCGACCAAATTGATTCACGCGGGGATGACCATCGATACACCACCTTCCAAATTTTTGTTGAATGGTTTCATCGTTTACTCGTTGGCATAATTGCGCTGCCTATTATCGCCAATGTATTTCTCTCCAAGAAGCAAAGAAGTACATATGGAGATGCAGTTTACAATGTTTCGCTGTTTTCTTCTGTTTTGTTGATAGTACAAGCAGCTGCTGGTTATGTAACGGTTCGTTTTGACAATGCGGATTGGACGGTTGCGTTACATCTTTCGCTGGCGAGTATATTTGCGGCTGGTTTACTTTGGCAATACATGTCGATGAAGATCTCCGAAGGTGCATCATGGAATTTCTTAAGCACCCCATCGTCGTTTACAGACCAGCATATGAGCCGGATGAATACGATGGCAGGGGCAGTGGGTGTTCTCTTGATTTTGGGTGCTTGGGTCTCGTCTTCAGCCGGGGGGCAATACAACCAAAGTTGTTCAGTTGGATTCCCAAACGGTTGGCCGAAGTGTCAAGGCTCGTTTCTACCGTCGCTGGACGGGCCAGGTATTTTCATCCAGATGGCACACAGGACGGGGGCAGTTGTTGTTGGCCTTATTCTTGTTCTTGGAGTATCCAACCTCCGAATCTCAGCGCAAGGCGACAAAGGAGCCAGGGAGTTAACGCGCTTCGGAGAAATAACGACAGGACTTTGGATGTTCAATCTCATGGTGGGTGGCTCTTACATCGTGTTCGCTAAGATTGGAGATTTTCCCGAATGGCTTTCTCTTTTACATTTGATTGGGGGCGTGGCTGCTTTTCTTTCCGCAATGTTTGCATCGTTTTCGTTCAGGTTTGCTCGCTCCCAAGAAACTACCACCACATTTGTTCAACATATTGAAGCGGGTGAACAAGAATGAATGCTGAAACGGTTAAAACCGTGGATGAGCATCCATATCCTGGATTATTGAAGGTCATGGTTCAGTTGATGAAAATCAGAGTCATCGTTCTCCTCCAAATTACAGCAATATGTGCCATTTTAGTTCATGACTCGCTTGCAAGGTACGACCTCATTGCGGTTGAACGCACATGGGCTGACACACTCATTTCGTGCATCATCACAATCGTTGGTGGGACCCTATCCGCCGGAGGTTCAAACTCGATCAATATGTGGTACGATGCAGATATCGACCCTCACATGCGTCGGACTCAAAACCGTCCTGTACCACTCGGACATGCAACGCCTCGCTTTGCCTTATTCTTCGGCCTCACAATCGCAGTCTTAGGTTCAAGTCTATTCTTTCTAGTGAGTTGGAAAGCAGCATTTTGGTCGTTCTTTTCCGTTGCTTTTTATGTCTTGGTTTATTCAATCTGGCTGAAGCGAAGGACGCCCCAAAACATCGTGATTGGAGGTATTGCAGGAGCAACTCCCCCACTTATCGGTTGGGCCGCAGCAGCCGGTGACTCAATCGCAGGTAGCAACCCGTTTGTTCTTGGTTCGCCGATTCCTTGGATGCTTTTCTTCCTGATATTCTTGTGGACTCCCCCGCATTTTTGGGCTCTTGCCCTTTATCGCTCAGGGGAATATGGGAAAGTCAACATCCCTATGATGAATGAAGTTAAAGGGCCTGAACATACTCTGTTTCAATCAAAGATCTACTGCATCCTTCTGTTGGCTTTGGGCTCAGTCCCCTGTTTTTGGCCTGAATCCGGTCTTCCATTGTTGTGGGCATTTGTATCCGGAGGACTTTCGGTCTGGTACGGTATATCTGTCTGGCAAATTGACCCCACAGAACCTTTTGATGAAAACGGCAGGATGCCCAAAGCCGCTAAGTCCTTCTTTAGAAGTTTATTTTATCTAGGTTGGATGTTCCTTAGTTTGGTGATTATTTGTTTCATTCCACCTTCTTGGCTAGGTTTTTTCGGCCCTCTTTGAAGCAATTGCTAGCCGATAAACGGGAGCAGTCACAACCGTCATGTTCATGTGAGAACCGCAAGTCGCGAGGAAAGCGAGCGGCAGTCGCATAGCCTGGCCATTGCGCTGGATTGCTAATCCAGTGGTGTCTCA